>SXZC01000077.1 GCA_005788075.1 Actinomycetota bacterium | reverse complement strand
GGCCGTCACCCGCGCGCTCGCCGACAAGGGCCGCACCATCCGCATCCCGGTGCACGTCGTCGAGAAGCTCAACCAGATCAGCCGCGCCGAGCGCACGCTGGTCGGCCAGCTGGGGCGCGAGCCCACCGCCGAGGAGATCGGCGCCGTCGCCGGCCTCCCGGCCGCCGAGGTGGAGGACATCCTTCGCAGCGCGCAGCCGATCGTGTCGCTCGAGAAGCCCGTGGGCGAGGACGAGGAGTCGGAGTTCGGACGGTTCCTGGCCGACGAGACGAGCATCGCGCCCGAGGTGGCCGCGGAGCAGGCGCTTCGCGACGAGGCCCTTAGGGACGTCCTCGACCAGCTCTCGTACCGTGAGCGCCGGGTGCTCGAGCTGCGCTACGGGCTGGGCGGCGAGAAGCCCCGCACGCTCGACGAGCTCGGCCGCATGTTCAACGTCACCCGCGAGCGCATCCGGCAGGTGGAGCACCAGTCGTTGCAGAAGCTCGCGAGCATGGCGGAGGCCAACCGCCTCGGATGACCACGGCGCCCCCCGGCGCCCCGCCTGCTAGTTGAGCAGCGGGTCGTCGGGGGCAGACGCCATCAGGCGGTACGAGCCCCCCACCCGCCCCAGCACGGTGCTCCACAGCGCCGAGGGGTCATCGGTGAACACATCCGCGGGGAGCGGCTCCGCATCGATCCAGGCGTCCTGCCGGATCTCCGACTCGAGCTGGCCACCGCCCCACCCCGCGTAGCCGCCGAACGCCCTCGCGCGCGCCATGTCCGGCGCGCGCCCCTCCTCGACGGAATCGGGGTCGAGGATTCCCACCGACCCGAACATGATCCCCCCGGCGGCGGAGGGGTCGGCGAACTCGGCGAGCACGATCACGGTGCCCGGCTGCACGGGCCCGCCGCGGAACACCGGCGTCCCCTCCGTGACCACCGACGCCAGAGGCTCCGGAAGTGCCTCGGCCGCGGCGACCTCCATCGGCTGGTTGAGCACGATCCCGAGTGCCCCCTCGTCGGCGTGCTCGAGCACGAGCACCACCGCCCGGCGGAAGTTCGGGTCGTCGTCGAGGTGAGGGGCCGCCACCAGCAGGCGCCCTCGCCTGAATCGCGGTGGGCTCACCGCGCGCGCCGGTGCGTCAGTGCGCCATGCGGCGGCGACGGCCCTGGACCGTGTTCCAGATGCCGCCGGCGATGATGATGACGACGCCGACGATCAGGAGTGCCCAGAAGACGCTGTAGTGCCCCCACAGCGAGCGGCCCATGTCGTGCACCGCGAACCCGAGCTGGAACCAGACCAGTCCGAACACGATGAGCAGGGCGCCGAGCGTGAACGGCCAGACCTGCGGGAGGCCCTCGTCGTCCTTCTGCTCAGCCATGCTGCTCCTCCGGATCGGTTTGCCGACGCGACGGCGGGAGGCTACCACCCCTCACGGCGCCGGACCTCCGTGCGGAGGGGCGAAATGCCCGCCTACGCGGGCGGATCGTCCCCTGAGGAGATCGCGCGCGCGGCGCGGCGCTCGCGGGCGTCGACGGCGAAGCGCCCGCCGGCGGAGCGATACAGGCGCGCCGGGCGACCCCGCCCCTCGGCACGCACCTCCCCGGACTCCTCCACCACGCCGGCCCTGAGGACATCCCGGCGGAAGTTCCTGGCGTCGAGCGCCCGGCCGAGCAGCACCTCGTACACCGCCTGCATCTCCCCGAGAGTGAAGAGGTCGGGCAGGAGGTTGACGGCCACCGGGGCATAGGCGGTCTTCGCGCGCAGGCGCTGCAGCCCATAGGCCACCACGGCCTCCTGCCCCTCGGCCAGCGTGGGGAGGTCGTCGTGGGGGAACCAGCGCACCTCCACCACCTCTGCTCCCGGGCCGATCGGATGTCGGCCTGCGTCGATGAGCGCCAGGTATGCGACCGCGACCTCCTCACCGGCCCGGTCGAACGTGTAGAGCTGCTCCATGGCGATGCCCCGCACGCCCGACATCTGCTCGAGCGCCCCGGCAGCGGCGTCGTCGAGGGACCGGGCCTCGGGCGGGCCCGCCGCGGGCAACGACCAGGTGCCCCCGCCGACGCGACCGAGCAGCACCTCGAGCCCCCCATCGCGCACCGTGAAGACGGCGACCTCCACGCGCACCCTCACGCGTCCCGTGCCTCCCGCTCGACCATGCCCTGCAACCCCAGCAGGTTGTTGTCCAGCCAGTTGAAGGCCGTCCAGCGGGTGAGCGCCTCGGGCGTGCGCAGGGCCTCGTCGGGAGGCCAGGCCTCATCCACGGCGCGCTGAAGGGCATCGAGGTCGCCCGGGGCCCACGCATGGGCCTCGCGAGCCGCCTGGCCCATGGCCTTCTGCGCGCGCCGCCCGAGATCCAGCGCTTCACCGGGGTCATCCACCGGGCCGAAGTGGCTCACGTACATGCGCCCGGGGTCGAGCCCCTCCAGCAGGTCGAGGCTCGCCAAGCCGGCATCCACGTCGTACTCCGGCGGCGGGATCGTCGGGTACATCTCCCCTCCACCCATCTGCACCCCCACGGCATCGCCGGCGAAGAGGATGCCCTCGGACTCCTCCAGCAGAGCCATGTGATGGCGCGCATGACCCGGCGCCCACACGGCGCGCAGCGAACGCCCCGCCCCGAGGGGGATCACCTGGCCATCGGCGGCTTCGATGATGCGATCCTCAGGGATGGGCTCCAGGCCGCCGATCGCGGGTGACAGCCGCCCGAACAGCGCATGGGTGCCGGCCACGAGACGGGATGGGTCGACCAGATGACGGGCCCCACGCGGGTGCACCACCACGGTCGCCTTCGGGAATGCCCTCGCGAGGTCGCCCGCAGCACCGCAGTGGTCGAGGTGCACGTGCGTGAGCACGAGCCATGCGAGGTCGTCCGGGCCAAGCCCGGCGTCGCGCAGCGCGGCATGCACGGTGTCCGCGCTGGTCTGGGTGCCGCAGTCGATGAGGGCGGGCTGCTCGGCGCGAATGAGGTGCGCGCCGGTCATCCCGGGCACGCCCGCGAGCATGGTGTCGATTTGCAGGACTTCCCCGGGGTGCAGGTCCATCCCCCCGAGTGTCGCATACCCTTGGCGCATGGCGAATGAGAGAGAGGCCGCATGGGCGGCCGCAGGGGCTGCGTGTGCCCGCCTCGTGACCGATGGCATGCGCGTGGGTCTCGGCACCGGGCGCGCCGCCACGGCGGGCATCCGGGCGCTCGGGGCGCGCATGCGCGACGAGGGCATTTCGGTGGTGGGGGTTCCCACATCAGACGCCAGCGCGCGTGTCGCGGAGGAGGAGGGCATTCCGGTGGGTGACCCCGGCGCGGAGCTCGACCTGGCGTTCGACGGGGCCGACGCCATCGATCCCCTCGGGCTCTGCATCAAGGGCGCCGGGGGTGCCATGGTGCGCGAGAGGGTGCTCGCCGACAGCGCACGGCGCTTCCTCGTGCTCGTCGACGCGCCCAAGATCGTCGCGTCGCTCGACGAGTGGGGAGTCCTCCCCCTCGCCGTCGTGCCATTCGCCGCAGGCACGGTGATGCGCGAGCTGGCCGACCTGGCACCCACGCGACGCCCGGCCGACAGCGACGACGGCATGGCCCTGATCGACCTCGCCGTTCCCGCCGGCGCCGACTGGGTGGAGGTCGCGGCCCGCGCGCGGGCCCTTGCGGGCGTGCTCGACCACGGGCTGTTCCGCGTGGTGCTCTCCGACGTCATCATCGGGCACCCCGACGGAACGGTGACGACCGCCGCGTGAGCGCCCGCGCACGGGCATCCGCGGCAGTGGCGCGCGCGGCGGGCCGGGCATCACGCGCCCTCGGGCGCGGGGGCGGCACCGCAATGCCCGGAAAGGTGCTGCTGCGCCTCGACCCGGGTGCCGTGCGCACCCTCGCCTCGGGCCTGGGTGGCGGGAGCATCCTGGTGTCGGCGACCAACGGGAAGACCACCACGACCCGCCTCGTGTCCGGCGCCATGCGCGCCGACGGCCATGAGGTGGTCACCAACGCGGCGGGGGCCAACCTTCTGAGCGGCGTGGCGGCCGCGCTGGCCGAGGCCGCGCCGCATGCGGGATCCGCGGCGTGCGGCGTGTTCGAGGTGGATGAGGCCGCGCTCCCCGCCGTGGCAGGCGCCATTCGGCCGAGCGCCCTGCTGCTGATGAACCTCTTCCGCGACCAGCTCGATCGCCATGGGGAGCTGGAATCGATCGCAGGGAGGTGGTCGGACATGCTCGGGGCGCTCGATCCCCTCCCCCGCCTGGTGCTGTGCGGCGATGATCCGCTCCTGGCGGCCCTGCCGCCGGCCGGGGCGCCCGTGACCTGGTTCGGCATCGACGACCCGGCTGTCGGCTCGTCATCCCTGTCGCATGCCTCCGACTCCACCACGTGTCGCGCGTGCGGAACCGCGCTTGAGTACGCGCACGCGTGGATCGGCCACATCGGGGACTGGCGCTGCCCGTCCTGCGGGCTGCAGCGGCCCACGCCGGACGTGGCGGTGGTCGATGCGGGGCTGGATGGCGCGCGCGGGTCACGCCCCCTCATCCGCACCCCCGAGGGTGACGTGCAGCTCGCGCTGGCGATCCCCGGCCTGCACAACGTGCTGAACGCCACCGGCGCGCTCGCGGCGGCGATGGCGCTGGGCGTGCCGGCTGCCACGGCTGCCACCGCGATCTCCGCGGTCCCGGCCGCCTTCGGCCGGGCGGAGGCCGTATCCGTGGATGGCCGGCAGTTGGTGATGCTCCTCGCCAAGAACCCGGCCGGCGCGAACGAGAACGTGCGCACCCTCATGCTCGGCGACGGCGAGCATGACCTGCTCGTGGCGCTCAACGACCGCATCGCCGATGGCCGGGATGTCTCGTGGATCTGGGATGTCGACTGGGAGCCACTGCTTCCGCGGGTGCGGCGCCTCACCGCCACCGGGGAGCGCGCCCACGACCTCGCACTGAGGTTCCGGTACGCGGGCCTGCCCGAGGACAGGCTGCACGTGCAGCCGGACCCCGCCGCGGCGCTCGATGCCGCGCTGGCCGCGGTTCCGGTCGGCGGCACCCTGGAGGTGCTGCCCACGTACACGGCGATGCACGAGATCCGGGCAGGTCTGGTGGCACGGGGCGCAGCCGGGGAGTTCTGGGATGCCTCCTGAGATGACCGGCAGCGACATCAGCCCCGCCCGCGGGTTCATCGCCGAGCACGCCCACTACGACGACGATCTCGGCTTCTGGGAGGCCCACGCCGACCGCCTCGGCGGACCGGTGTGCGACCTCGGGGCCGCCGCCGGACGCGTGACGGTGCGCATCGCCGCGCACGGCCACGAGGTGTGGGCGGTGGACACCGACCCGGAGATGCTCGAGGTGCTCATGGAGCGCGCGGCGGCCGAGGGCGTGGGTGCGCTCGTGCACCCGGTCGTGGGCTCCATGACCGATCCCCTGCCCGTGCACGACGCCGGACTCGTGGCCGTGCCGATGAACAGCCTGCAGTTGCTGCTCGATCCCGCCGATCGGCTGGCGTGCCTCGTGCATTCCTCCCGCGGCCTGCGCCCGGGTGGGGAGATGATCTTCGACCTGGCGATGCCCCATCTGGAGGTCACCGCGGACCTGCGCGGCTGCATCCTCGACACCGGGCACTCCCTCGATGCGGACAACGGCGACCTGCTGCTGCACACCGCGACCTTCGACGACGTGGACACCGCGACGGGGGACGTCGCCCTGCGCCTCATGATCGAGCGCATCCGCCCCGATGGATCGCGCGCCACGGTGGAGCGGGGGCATCGCCTGCACCTCTACGACCCCGACGAGGTACCGCCACTCGCCGAGGCGGCGGGGCTGCACGTGGTGTGCGTGCACGGGGGCTTCCGCGACGAGCCGCTGTCCGCCGACTCAGAGCGCCATGTGTGGCGCCTCGCCAAGGAGCCCGCGTGAGCGATCCCATGCGCGTGGTAAGGCTCTGCCACCTCTACCCCGCCGAGATGAACATCTACGCCGACCGGGGGAACATCGCCGTGCTCGCGCGCCGGCTGGAGTGGCGCGGCATGCGACTGGAGGTCACCGGTGCCGGCCTCGGCGATGCCGTCCTGCCCGGTGAGCACGACCTCTACTACCTCGGGGGCGGACAGGACCGGGACCAGGCCCTCGTGGCCGCCGACATGGCGCGCACCAAGGGCGACGCCCTTGTGTCCGCCGTGGAGGATGGCGCGGCGCTCCTCGCGGTGTGCGGCGGCTACCAGCTCGCCGGGCGCGGCTACGTGGGGGTGGATGGCTCGTCGATGCCCGGCATCGGGCTGCTGGACGCCGAGACCGTCGCCGGGGACACCCGCCTCATCGGCGACGTGCTCATCGATGCGACCCTCGATGGCGAGACCCGCGAGGTGGCGGGCTTCGAGAACCACGCCGGCCGCACCCACCTGGGCGCAGGCGCGGTGCCCCTCGGCACGGTGGTGGCAGGGCACGGCAATGACGGCCATGACGGCACCGAGGGCGTGGTGCGGCTTCGCGCCATCGGCACGTACCTGCATGGTCCGCTCCTGCCGAAGAACCCGTGGGTCGCGGACACGCTGCTGGCGTGGGCTCTGGCGCACCGCACCGGTGAGGCGGTGCCCCTAGCCCCGCTGGACGACGTGCTCGAGGACCGTGCACGCGCGGTGGCCGCAGGGCGCGCCCGCGGCGAGCGCTCGGAGCGGCTCATCGGACGCCGCGCCCAGGCCCCCGCCGGGTCCTAGCGGCCGGTGGAGCCGAAGCCTCCCTCGCCCCGGCCATCGGACTCGGGGAGATCCTGCACCTCCACCGCGGCGCCCAATGACACCGGCGCGATCACCAGTTGCGCGATGCGGTCGCCCGCGGCGATGGAGACGGACTCGTCCCCGAGGTTGATGAGGATCACCTTCAGCTCACCGCGATAGCCGGCGTCGATCAGGCCCGGGGCGTTGGCCACCGTGAGGCCGTGGCGCAGGGCGTTGCCCGAGCGGGGCACCACGAACCCTGCCATGCCCTCGGGGATCGCCACGGCCCACCCGGTGGCCACGGCAGTACGGCCCCCGGGGGGAAGCACGGCATCCTCGGCCGCCACGAGGTCGAGGCCGGCATCACCGGCATGCGCCCGCCGCGGTAGCACTGCCGCCGCGCTCAGGCGGCGGAATGGGATGTCAGGCGTTGACGAGACTTGCGATGCGCTCCGCCGCCTCGACGAGGCGGTCGTCGGGGACGGTGAGGCTCATGCGCACGAAGCCCTCGCCACTGGGACCGTAGGCGGAGCCCGGTGAGATGACCACTGCGGCCTCCTCGAGCACCTTCTCCGTGAACGACGCCGAGGTCTCGCCCTCGGGCACCCGTGCCCAGACGTAGATCGCGCCCTTCGGCGGGGTGAGCTCGAGGCCGATGGTGCGCAGGGCATCCACGAGGATGTCCCGGCGCCGGCGGTAGATCTCGCACATTCCCCTGACCGACTCCTGGTCGGAGTCGAGCGCGGCGATGCTGGCCTCCTGCACGGCGTCGAACATCCCGGAGTCGAGGTTGGTCTTGAGCTGCCAGTAGGCGCTCAGCACGTCCGGGTTGCCCACCACGGCGCCGCTCCGCCATCCGGTCATGTTGTAGGTCTTCGACAGCGAGAACACCTCGATGCCGACGTCCTTGGCTCCCGGGGTGGCGAGAAACGACGGCGCCACGTAACCGTCGTAGGTGATCTCCGAATAGGCGTTGTCGTGCACGATGATGAAGTCGTGCCTGCGCGCCAGCGCCACGGCCCGGTCGAAGAGGTCGTCCTCCACCACGGCCCCGGTGGGGTTATTGGGGTAGTTGAGGTACATCACGCGCGCGCGGTCGAGCACATCGCCGGGGATGGCGTCGAAGTCGGGCTGGAATCCCAGCTCGGGCACCAGCGGCATGGGCACCGGGTCGGCGCCCACCAGCAGCGGGCCCATGGTGTACACCGGATACCCCGGGTCACTGGCCAGGGCGACGTCGTCGGGGTCGAGGAGCGCCAGGTTGAGGTTGGCGATGGCCTCCTTGGCTCCCAGCGCGGGAATGACCTCGGTGGAGGGGTCGAGCGACACGCCGAACCTGCGGTCGTAGAACCCGGCAACCGAGTCGCGGAACGCCTCGCGCCCGCGGTTCGACGGGTACTGATGGGTACCGGGATCCGCCACGGCGTCCTGCATGCGACGCACCACCAGGTCAGGCGTCGGGGTGTCGGGGTCGCCGATCCCGAGCGAGATCACATCCACCCCCTCCGCCTTCTTCGCGGCGATCTTCCGCTCGATCTCCGCGAACAGGTACGGGGGCAGAAGCCCAAGGCGCTTCGCGCCGACGGGACGGGTGCTCACATGGCCTCCAGTCGTGACATGAGTTCGGCCGACATCCGGCCGGAGTAGATGGGATCAGCGGGACCGGTCATGGTCACGCGAAGGTCGTCGTCCACCTCGATGAGGAGGTCGCCACCGGCGAGGTGCACGGTGACCGGGCTCTGCAGCCCGTCGAGCGCCACGCCCGCCACGGCGGCAGCGCAGGCTCCGGTGCCGCAAGCCATCGTCACGCCCGCGCCGCGCTCCCACACGCGCATGGTGATCTCCGAGGGGCCGTCGCGACGGATGAACTCCACATTGGTGCGGTCGGGAAACCTCTCCGCCACCTCGACCAGCGGGCCGATGACCGACACCACCGCGTCCGGGTCGTCGTGGCGAATCACCGCATGGGGGTTCCCCATCGACACCTCGGCCAGGGCCACCTCGCCCTCCCCGGTGCCGAGGGCCTCCTCGCGCTGTCCGGACGGGAAGGTGGCACGACCCATGTCCACGGACACGACCGACCCCTCCACCGACACGGTCACCTCGCCGGCGCCGGTGAGCACCCGGCCATCCTCGGGCAGCATCCCGCGCCCGTGCAGGTAGCGCGACACCATGCGGATCCCGTTGCCGCAGTTCTCCGCCCGGCTGCCGTCGGGATTCCACACCCGCATCTCGGGTACTCCGTTGGAGATGACGATCTCGAGGATGCCGTCGGACCCGATGCCGAAGTTGGGGTCGCACACGAGGCGGGCTCGCTCGGGCGTGATCGGGAAGGGCCATGCGGCGGCTTCGGTCACCACGTAGTGGTTGCCGAGGCCCTGCCACTTCTCGAATGCGATTCCCATGGCCACGAGGCGGCAGGCTAGACGACGCCCTCCCGCAGCCGCCGCCAGAGCGCCGCGACCTCGGGCACGGCATCGGTGGCGGGGCGCTCGCCCAGGTCGATCACCAGGTCAGGGCGCATGCGCCGCATCCACGTGCGCTGCATGCGCGCGAGCCGCCGGGTGCGCACGCACAGGGCGTCCTCGAGCGCAGATGCCTTCATGGTGCCCTCCCGGATGGCGCGCACCTCTGACATGCCGATCACCTGAGCGGGCCCCCGCGCGAGGCCAGGGGTGTCGAGCGCGCGCTCGAGCTCCTGCTGCAGGCCCTCGTCGAGCTCGCGTCGCACGCGCGCGGCGATCATGCCCGCGAGCACCCCGGCAGGCCGCTCCACGTGAACCAGCGCGACGGGCCGCCGGTACGGTGCCGACCAGATGTCCTGGCCCGTGGCGGCATCCCCCATCGCCGCGCGCTCCAGGGCGCGCGCCACCCTGCGGGGATTAGCCGCATCCACGGCCGCGGCCGCGGCGGGGTCGCGCTCGGCGAGCTCCGCATTGGCGGCAGGGAGATCCAGCGCCAGCGCCTCCGCCCACTCGCGCACCTCGGCGGGCGGCGGTGGGCGCATCTCGAGCTCGCACAGCGCGGCTCGCAGGTAGAGGCCGGTGCCCCCGGCAACCAGCGGCACGCGTCCCATGGCGGCGATGGAGTCGATCGCCTCATGCGCGGCCGACGCGTACTGCCCGGCCGTGGAGTCCTCCGACAGCTCAAGGTCGCCTACGAGGTGGTAGCTCACCTCACGCAGGACGTCGGCCCGCGGGGAGTCCGCTGCGATCTCAAGGCCCCGGTAGCGCTGGAAGGGGTCTGCCACCACCACCTCTCCGTCGAGCTCCCGCGCGAGCGCGTGGGCAATGGCGCTCTTCCCGCTGGCGGTCGGCCCGAACAGCGCCAGCACCTGCGGCGGCTCGGTCAGGCGGCGCCCGCGGGCTCTGCCACCCGAGCCGAGCGGCCCGTGAGGGTGGTGGAAGTGGAGTCGAGGATTGCCACCGGGACGATCGTGCCGGGCTCGGCATCGCCGGTGAAATTCACCGTGACGTTGTGCGTGGTGCGGCCGCTCAGGCGCGAGGCGTCGGTGCGGGACGGACCCTCCACAAGCACGTCCTGCACGGTCCCGACATGCCGTGACAGCCGTGCGCGGGCCGTGGACTGCACGGTGTCGATCAGGGCGCTGATGCGCTGCGACTTCACCTCGGGCGGAACGTCGTCGTCCATCTGCTCGCCCGCCTCGGTACCGGGCCGCGGCGAATATACGAACGTGTAGGCGCCGTCATAGCCCACCGCGGTCACGAGCGACATCGTGTCGGCGAAGTCGGCGTCCGACTCGCCCGGGAAGCCCACGATGAGGTCCGTGGTGAGCGCGATATCAGGCACCCCCTCGCGGATGCGATCCACCAGCGCCAGGTAGCGATCGCGGTCGTACGTGCGTCGCATGGCCTTGAGCACGCGCGTGGACCCGGACTGCGCGGGCAGGTGGATGTGGCGGCACACCTCGGGCACGTCGCGGTGCACCGCGATGACGTCCTCGCGGATGTCCTTCGGGTGCGGGCTCGTGTACCGCACGCGGCGAATGCCCGGCACCTCGGCCACCGCGACCAGGAGCTCGGCGAAGCTCTTGCGCTCGGTGGCGGGGAGGTCGCGTCCGTACGAGTTGACGTTCTGCCCCAGCAGGGTGACCTCAACCACGCCGTCGGCGGCCTGCGCCGCGACCTCGTCGACCACGGCCTGCCAGGGACGGCTGCTCTCGCGACCACGCACCGCGGGGACGATGCAGTAGGAGCACACGCAGTTGCAGCCGACCGATATCTGCACCCACGCCTGGTGGGGGCGCTCGCGCAATGACGGCAGGTCGCCGCTGAACCTGCCGTCGAACGTGAACGCACCGACCGCCTGGATGCGCTCACGCGCCAGCAGCTCGCCGAGGCGGTTCACCTCACCGGGGCCGAAGGCGATGTCCACGAACGGGAAGTCGCGGAAGACATCGTCCTTCTGGCTCTGCGCCCAGCACCCGCCAACGGCCACCACCACGTCGGGGCGCTCGCGCTTGATGCGCCGTGCCTCGCCGAGATTACCCATGAAGCGCTCGTCGGCCGATCCCCGGATCGTGCAGGTGTTGAACAGGATCAGGTCTGCGGCATCGCGATCGGGCGCCTCGTGGTAGCCCAGCGACGAAAGCAGGCCGCGCATGCGCTCGGAGTCATGCGCGTTCATCTGGCACCCGAAGGTGGTGAGGTGGTACTGCGGCATCGGCGGGATGCTAGCCCGCGCCCCGCCGATGCCGGGAATACCCCTGCGCCATGGCGCCTACGCGGCCTTGGCGCTGTCCTTGTCCTCGCCGAGGGCCTCGACGACCTCCGCAACCTCCGCGACATCCGCCACGGTTACGGCCTCGAGCACCTCGCCGGTTTCCGGGTCCACCTCGAGGGCCGGCGCCGGGGTGATGCCCGAGGCCTCACGGATGCGTCGCTCGATCTCGTCGGCGATGTCGGTGTGCTCGATGAGGAAGGCCCGGGACGCGTTGCGGCCCTGACCGAGGCGGTCGTCGCCGAACGAGAAGTACGACCCGCTCTTCGTGACGATGTCGTACTCGATGCCCAGGTCGAGGAGGCATCCCTCGCGCGACACGCCCTCGCCGTAGAGGATGTCGAACTCGGCCTGGCGGAACGGCG
>SXZC01000076.1 GCA_005788075.1 Actinomycetota bacterium | reverse complement strand
GTGTCGGCCTGCGCCATGCGCGCCGCGCGCTCCACCTCGGCATCGGGGGCCTCGGGCCGTCCGAAGCAGATGTTCGCCCGCACCGTGTCCGAGAAGAGGAAGGGGTCCTGGGTCACCATCCCGACCGTGCGGCGGATGTCGTCGAGCGCGACGTCGCGCACGTCGGCGCCGTCCACCTCCACGCGCCCCTGCTGGGGGTCGTAGAAGCGCGGGATCAGCTGCGTGATGGTGCTCTTGCCCGATCCGGTGGGCCCGATGATCGCCACGGTGCGACCGGCCGGGATGTCCAGGTCGAGGTCGCGCAGCACGGGCCGATCGGGCTCGTAGCCGAACGTCACGCCCTCGAGGCGCACGTGCCCGCCGCCGGCCGGAAGGGGCACGGGGTGCGCGGGCTCCGGGACCTGCGGCTCGGTGTCGAGGATCTCGAACACCCGCTGGCCGCTGGCCGCCGCGCGCTGGGCGCTGCCGATCAGCATGCCGATCGACCGGAACGGCCAGGTGAGGATGGCCAGGTAGAGGTAGAACTGCACGAACTCGCCGAGGGTGAGCACGCCATTGATGGTCATCACGCCGCCCACCGCGATGACCACGGACACGCCCAGCACCGGCAGGAACCCCATGAGCGACTGGTAGAAGCTCTGCAGCCGCGCGGCGTCCATGCTGCGCGTGAAGGCCGCCTGCGCACGCAGGCCGAAGCGCTCGTCCTGGGCGGTCTCCTGGCCGAAGGCCTTCACCACGCGGATCCCCGCGAGGCTCTCCTCGGCCATCTGGGTCACGTCGGCCACCTTCTGCTGCACGTCCACCAGCACCGGGTGCGAGCGCTTGCTTGCGCGCGCGGCCACCAGCACCAGCGCCGGCCCCATGAGCAGGGCGAGCAGCGTGAGCGGCACGTTGATGAACAGCAGCACCACCGTCACGAACACCAGCGTGAAGGCGTGCATGAACAGGAAGATCAGCCCGTAGCCCAGGAAGAACCGCACGGTCTGCAGGTCGCTGGTGGCGCGTGACATCAGCTGGCCCACCGGCATGCGGTCGAAGTAGCCGAACGACAGCTGCTGCAGGTGCGCGAAGACCCTGTCCCTCAGGTCGAACTCGACGGCGAGGCTCACGTGGCCGGCGAGCATGCGCCGCATCACGGCGAACAGCGCGCGGATCACGCCCACCACGATCACGATCAGCACCAGGGGCAGGAGCGCGTCTTCCTGCTGGCCGTTCAGGACGTCGTCGATCACCCGCCGCGTGAGGTATGGCAGGGTGATCGTGCAGGCCATCAGCGCGAGGGCCGAGAAGGCCGTGACGACGACCGACCACTTGTATGGCCGGAGAAATGTGAGCAGCCGGAGAAGCGTGCGCAGAGACGGATCCCATCGGTCGGACAGCGGCCTTCTCGCGGTGCCCAACTGTAGTGAGGGCAGAGACCCCTCCCGCATCGCGCGGCTCGTCGCCGCCGCAGACGTGAGCGGGGTCACAGTGCGTGATGTCCACTCCGACCCCGATCACGACCGCACGGTCATCACGCTGTCGGGTCCACCGGCCGCCCTGGTGGATGCCGGGGTGGCCCTCGCCGCCGCCGCCCGCGACCTCATCGACCTGCGCGGGCACGACGGCGTGCACCCGTTCGTGGGCGCCCTCGACGTGCTGCCCTTCGTGGCGCTGGCGCCATCCGCCATACCCGATGCCGTCGCGGCGGCCCGCGAGGCCGCCGACCGCATCGGGGGTGACGTTGGCCTTCCGTGCCTGCTCTACGGCCTGGCCGGGGGCGCGGGGCGCGAGCGCCCGGCCCGGCTTCGCGCGGGCGGCCTCGACGCGCTGGCGGCCCGCATGGCGTCGGGCGAGGTGGTGGCGGACGCCGGGCCGCAGGTGCCCGACCCCGCTGCGGGCGTGGTGCTGGTGGGCGCTCGCGAGCCGCTGATCGCCTGGAACATCTGGCTGCCGGGCGGGTCGCTCGACGACGCGCGGGCGGTCGCGGCGGCGGTGCGCGAGGGGGCAGCCGGCGGCGGCCTCGAATCGGTGCGCGCCCTGGGGCTCATGTGTCCCCGGACCGGCCTTGCGCAGGTGTCGATGAACATAGAGGATTACCGGCGCACGCCGCTTCTCGCGGTGGTCGGGAGGGTGCGGCGCGAAGCCGCCGATCGGGGCCTCGTCGCCGGGGAGTCCGAGCTCGTGGGCATGGTTCCCCGTGCCGCCCTCGACGGCACGTCCCCGGACGCCCTGGGACTGCCCGTCCTGCCGCCCGAGAAGATCATCGAGACCACGGAGGACTGACAGATCGCCCCGAAGCGCCGCCGTCGGCCCAAGGCCGGTCCGCCGCCCGTCAAGAATCCGCGCCACGAGGCCAAGGTGCAGGCCGAGGAGGAGGGCCAGCCCGCATCGGGGCGCAAGGACGGCCTGCCCAAGGGCGCGCCCAAGCGCGCGGGCTTCCGGAGCGTGCTCATCCGCGCCGGCCTCGCCGCGCTGATCTTCTACGCCTTCCTCTACTTCATCAACGGCGACAGCCCGCAGGTGGCGGCCGGCTTCGCGCTCGTCATGGGGGTCATCATGATCCCGCTGGGCATGCTGCTCGACCGCGTGGCGCACCGCATGGCACTGCGCAGGTGGCAGAAGCAGACGGGCGGGCGCTAGCCCATGGCCCCCCGTGCCCCCAAGGGCACCCGCGATGTCCTCCCCGCCGAGGGGCGCGTGCGCGCCCGGGTGGAGGCCGTGTCGGCCGCCGTGATGGCCGCCAACGGCTTCGGACGCGTGGTGACGCCCACCTTTGAGGAGACCGAGGTGTTCGTGCGCGGCGTGGGCACGGCCACCGACATCGTGCGCAAGGAGATGTACACCTTCGAGGATCGCGGCGGCCGCAGCATCACGCTGCGGCCCGAGGGCACCGCACCCGTTGCGCGGGCGTACGTGGAGCACGGCATGCACAAGCTGCCGCAGCCCGTGAAGCTCTGGTACATGGCCCCGATGTTCCGCTACGAGGCGCCCCAGAGCGGGCGCTTCCGCGAGCACTGGCAGGTGGGCGCCGAGGCATTCGGCAGCGACGACCCGCTGCTCGACGCCGAGATGATCGCCCTGCTCGCCGAGATCTACGCTCGGCTCGAGGTTCCCGAGGTGCGACTGCGCATCTCGAGCATGGGCGACCCCGACGGCCGCGGCGCGTATCGAGAGAAGCTGCTCGCGCACCTGGCGCCGCACGCCGACTCCCTGCCGCGCGATGCCCGCGAGCGCATGGACGAGAACCCGCTGCGCCTCTTCGACATGAAGGACGACGCCGTGCGGGCCGCCATGCAGGGCGCGCCGCTGCTGGTGGACAACCTGGGCGACGCGGCCCGCGAGCACCACACGCGCGTGCTCGAGGCCCTGCGCCTCATGGGCATCCCCTTCCAGGAGGACCCCTCGCTGGTGCGCGGCCTCGACTACTACACGCGCACCGTGTTCGAGTTCACCTGCGATCGCCTCGGCGCCCAGAGCGGCATCGGGGGCGGCGGGCGCTACGACGGCCTGGTGGAGTCGCTCGGCGGCCCCGCGGTGCCGGGCGTGGGCTTCGGCACGGGGGTCGAGCGCATCACGCTCGCGCTGGGCGACGCCGCGGCCGACGAGCCCGTGGTGGATGCCTACCTCGCCGTGCCCGACGCCGACATCCGCATGGCGCTCATGCCGCTGCTGCGCGACCTCCGGCGCTCGGGAGTACGCGTGGAGGCGGGCCCGGCGGGCAAGGGCCTCAAGGCGATGATGCGCCACGCCTCAGGGTTAGGTGCCAGGCACGTAATCATCGTCGGCCCCCGCGAGCACGCGGACGGCCTCGCGACCATCAGGGACATGACGACGGGAGATCAGGTGGAGGTACCGGTGGGCGAGATCGCCCTGCACGTGACGGCCGAGGGGAGCGGGGCATGATCGGCGCGGGCCGCTACCGCACGCATGCCGCTGCGGGCGCCGCCGACGCCGTGGACGAGGCCGTGCGGGTGTCCGGATGGGTGCACCGCCGCCGCGATCACGGCGGGGTCATCTTCATCGACCTCCGCGACCGCAGCGGGATCGTCCAGCTGGTGTTCCACCCCGAGCAGGCGCCCGAGGCCCACGCGGCCGCCGAGCGACTGCACCTCGAGGACGTCATCTGCGTCGACGGCCAGGTGGTGCGCCGCAGCGAGGAGACCATCAACCCGCGCATCCCCACCGGCGAGGTGGAGATCGCCGTCACGGGGATGGAGCGGCTGGCCGAGACCGAGCCGGTGCCGTTCTCGGTGGAGGACGAGAGCACCGAGCCGTCCGAGGAGCTCCGGCTCACCTACCGCTACATCGACATGCGCCGGCCACGGCGCCTCGCCGCGCTCGAGCTTCGCGCCCGCGTGGTGCGCGCCATGCGCCGCGTGCTCGATGACGACGGTTTCCTCGAGGTCGAGACTCCGGTGCTCACGCGTTCCACCCCCGAGGGCGCGCGTGACTTCCTGGTGCCCTCGCGCCTCAGCCAGGGCGAGTGGTACGCGCTGCCGCAGAGCCCGCAGCTGTTCAAGCAGC
>SXZC01000075.1 GCA_005788075.1 Actinomycetota bacterium | reverse complement strand
CACGGCGTCGACCGGGCCACCAAGCACCTGCGCCACCTGCTCGGCCGAGATGCGACCGGGGCGGAGCACCTGCGGCGGGTCGCACGTGAGGTCGACCACCGTCGACTCGATGCCGATCTCGCAGGGGCCTCCGTCGAGGATGACGGCCACGGCGTCCCCGAGCTCGTCGGCCACGTCGGATGCCGAGGTGGGGGAGGGGCGCCCGAAGCGGTTGGCCGATGGCGCGGCCACCGGGCCGTCGAACGCTCGCAGCAGCGACAGCGCCACGGGGTGGACCGGCACGCGAACGGCCACGGTGTCGCGCCCGCCCGTGACGGCATCGGGCACGGCGCGGGAGCGGGGCATCACGAGGGTGAGGGGGCCGGGCCAGAAGGCGCTGGCGAGCGCGCGGGCAGCGGGGGTGACCTCCGCCACGAGGGGCGCCAGTGCATCGGCGGATGCCACGTGGCAGATGAGCGGATGGTCGGTGGGCCGCCCCTTGGCCGCAAAGATGGCCGCCACTGCGTCGGGATCGAGGGCGTTCGCGCCCAGCCCGTAGACCGTCTCGGTGGGGAATGCGACGAGGCGGCTGGCCGCGAGGGCCTTCGCGCCCGCGGCGATGGCCGCCTCGTCGGGCTCCATCACTGCCATGTGATCAGGAGGAGCACTCCGGCGCGCCGAGGGTGCAGACCGGCTTGGTGGCGGCGATGCGCCCAGGCTTGGTCACCCGCAGGGTGCTGATGCCCGCGATCGGTGCGAACACCGCCTGCCCCTGGGCATTGGTGGTGGCCGTCGCGGTGCCGTAGGTCACCGTCGCGCCGGCGGACGGGGTGCGGACGTTCTTCGAGGTGACCTCGTTCACTGTCACGGTGAAGGGACCGGGCCCCACCACGGCCCCGGGCGCCTTGCCGTACACGGGGTCGGCGATCTCGAGGACGGTGGCGAACTCCTTGCCCCAGTACCAGGTGACCCGGTCACCCGCCACGAGGTTCACCCTGTTGGCGGCACGCGACTGGTACACGCTGTTGACGCGGAAGTTCCAGCCCTCGGCCCCCTTGGCGCCGATGCCGCCGATCGAGGTGATCCACGGGGCGGCGAACTCCGGGTACCACGACCACTTCATCGCGATCCGGTTCTCGGAGGTGCCGCGCAGGGCCTGCGAGAGCACGCTGCGGGCGGAGATCGTCACGCGCTGGCCCTGGCTGTCGCGCACGGTCCGCGTGCCGGCCTTGCGCACCGCCACCCAGCCCGGGAGCAGCATGTTGGCGCTGGGTCCCTCGATCGAGATGACCGTGTTGGCGTCCTTGGGATCGTTCGATGCCTTCGCGAGGGCGGCGGGGGCAGCCGCGCCGGCGAGGGCGACGGTGGTCACGGCGATGAGGGCGAGTCTACGGGTCACGGGTGCTCCTTCGGTCGATCCGGTGGGCGACCCTAGCCGGGGTCCGGGGGCGGTCGCCCCGCCAGCAGGGCCTCGGTTGTCCCCGTGCATAAGAATCTTCCCGTTGTACTCCGGCGAAATGAATCGGGGCGGGGGTAGAGTGCCGCGTCCATGGGTACCACCCCTTCATGGGAGATCACCCTTCTCCGGCGTCCCCCCGGCGCGCGGCGCCCGCGCGTGGCCGGTCGAGTGGTCTTCGAGGCACCTGATCTCGCCCGCGCGCGAAGCGCCGCGCGCCGCCACCTCGAGGAGCGGCAGAGCGGCGAGGACAAGTGGTCGCTCGGAGTGCTCAAGCCGCTCACGCCGCAGGCGCCCGGCACCCATCGCTATCGAGTGGTCTACGCGGTGTGGGAGCCCAAGGACGACTTCTTCGAGCGACGCGACGTCCATGAGCTCGAGGTGTGGGCAGCGGATGCGCAGGATGCCCGACGCCTCTCGCACGTGGACATCCAGGAAGTGCCGGGATACGACCCGGCGTGGCGCGTGCGCCATGTGGTGCGCGTGCCCGACAAGGCCTAGCAGCGCCGGAGCACCCCCGACGCCGACGGCCCGCCGGGGGTAGGGTGGGCGCATGTCCCCACCGCGCTATCCCCTGGTGATCGGCGACTCCCGCGTCGATACCCCCGAATGGCTCCCCGTCGACGACCGTGCCACCGGCGAGGTGATCGCCGAGATCGCCGCGGGCCGACCCGAGGACGTCGATGCGGCCGTCACCCGCGCCCGCGCGGCGCTGCCCGGATGGGAGGGGCTGGGCCCGCAGGGCCGCGCCGAGGCGATCCGCCGGTATGCCGCGGTGCTCGACGAGCACCAGCCGGTGCTGGCCGAGACCATCCACCGGGAGGAGGGCAAGCCGCTGGGCGAGGCGCAGGCGGAGGTCGCGCGCGCCTGCGAGGTGATGCACCACTTCGCCGGCGAGGCCGAGCGCCTGTGGACCATGCAGCTGCCCGGACCGAACCTGTCGACCGGGTCGATCGTGCGCCCGGCGCCCATCGGCGTGGTGGCCGCCATCACCCCGTGGAACTTCCCCGTGGCGCTCGTGCTGTGGAAGATGGGTCCCGCGCTCGCCGCCGGCTGCTGCATGATCGTCAAGCCGGCCGAGGAGGCCCCGCTGGCGGCGCGCATGCTGTGCGACCTCGCCACGGTGGCCGGACTGCCCGATGGAGTGGTGTCGTGCATCACGGGCGACGGGCCCGTGCTGGGCGAGGCGCTCTGCACCCACCCCGGGGTGGACAAGGTGGCGTTCACCGGATCGCGCCGGGTGGCCGAGCAGATCGCGGCGTGGGCGTCGCCCCGGCTCAAGGCCCTGTCGCTCGAGCTCGGCGGTCACGGATCGCTGGTCATCCTCGATGACGGCGACATCGACACGGCCGTCGAGGTGGCCCTCGTGCAGGGCTTCGCCAACTGCGGCCAGGCCTGTTACTCGGTGAACCGCGTGCTCGTGCCGCGCGCGATGGAGGAGGACTTCCTCGCTCGCCTGCGCCCCGGCGTGGCGGCCCTCGAGCTCGGACCGATGGCCACCGACCGTGGCCGCGAGCGCCACGCGATGCTGCTCGACGATGCCCGGCAGAAGGGCGCCACGGTGGAGGGCGGCGCGCTGAAGGACGGCAACTACGTGGAGCCGGCGATCGTCATCGGGGCCGGGCCGGGCGTGCTGCTCGTGGACGAGGAGCCCTTCACGCCGGTCGTGGCCGTGATGCCCTACGACGACGTCGAGGATGCCATCGCCGAGGCCAACCGCCCCGACTACGGCCTGGTGTCGTACGTGGTGGGTGGCGACTCCCGGCGCACCCTCGAGGTGGCCGAGCGCATCGAGTGCGGCACGGTGGTGGTGAATGGCTGGCGCGTGGTGGTGCCCTTCGCCCCGTACGCCGGGTGGAAGGGGTCCGGCGTGGGCGCCGAGCTCGGCCACCCGGGACTCGAGGCCTTCATCCGCTGGCAGCACCTGCGGGTGCTGGCCTAGGCCGTCATCCCCCCGCGGCCACGTGCACGCGCCGCGCGAACACCAGCTGCTCCACCTTCGGCCGCGCCCCGGCCAGCCCGGAGTCGCCGATTCCGCCCACCACCAGGTGCGGGTCCTGGTAGAGCGGCCCCTCGTTCACGGTGATGCGCGCGCCCTTGAGCGCCGTGGCCACGTTCCTCGCCGCCTCGTGGGGTCCGAACACCGCGGCGCCCAGCCCGAAGGGCGTGTCGTTGGCAAGCGCCACGGCCTGCCGCGCGTCGTCCGCGATGGCCAGCCCGCGAAGCGGGGCGAACGACTCGTCCCGCCAGAGGCGCACGTGAAGCGCGGATCGGGGAAGCAGCACCACGGTCGGTTCGAGCGGGACGTCCGCGTGGGGGTGACTGTCACCCCCGGCGCTCGCGCCGCCACCCGTGATCACCTTGCCCCCCGCCGCGAGGGCCTCCTCCAGGTCCTCCACCGCCCGGGCGAGGGCCGCGGGGGCGATGGGGGCCACGTCGGTGCGCTCGTCGTCGGCCGGGCCGGTCACCAGCGACTGCACTGCCTCGATGAGGCGGGGCACGAACTCGTCACGGGCGGCGCGCTCCACGATGATGCGCTTGGCCGCCATGCACAGCTGGCCGGCGTTCGCGAAGCCCCCGAGCGCGGCGGCGTCGGCCGCGCGATCCATGTCGGCCCCGTCGAGCACGATCATGGCGTCGTTGCCCGATGCTTCCGGGATGTACGGCCGCATCGTGGCCCCGTGCTCGTAGGCCTGCGCGAGGCGCGCCATGTGGCGACGGCACGTGGCCGTGGATGCGTGCGCCACCACCGCGCCGATTCCGGGGGCAGCGATGAGCGCCTCGGCCTCATCGGGCGGGGCGGTGACCACCTGAACGGCGCCCAGCGGCCAGCGGTACGTGAGCGCCTCGAGCACCCGGGCGGTGGTGGATCCCACCCTGCGCGACGGGCGCGCCAGCACGGCGTTGCCGCCCGCGAATGCCGACGCCGCGATGAGCGTGGGCACCCAGATGGGCGAGTTGGCCGAGTGCCACCCGAACACCACGCCGTAGGGCGCGAACTCCAGCCGGGTGGTGCCCGATCGTGCCGGCACCTCGCGCGGCCGGATGGCCTCGGCCAGGTCGGGAAGCGCATCGAGCAGGTCGAGTGCGCTGCCGATCTCACGTCGCGCGAACTTGCGGGCCTGCCCGGCCTCGGCCACGGCGAGATCCTCGATGGCCTGCTCCTCGGCGGCGATGGCTCGCGCACCCGCCGCGATGAGGTCGAGCCGCTGGTCGAGGTCCATGCGGCCGATCTCCTGCACCGCGTAGCGGGCGACGTCGATCAACTCGGTGGATGCGGTGGTCACGGTGGGTGAGTCTAGGAGCGACGTGCCGCCTCGCATCGTGGTGAGCGGCGACCCGGCCGCGCTGGCTGCGGAGTTCCCGGTGCTGGCGGGCCTGGAGCCCGTGGCGTGGGTGCCGGACGGCCTGGTGCTGGCGCCCTTCGCCGGCGGCAGGGGTCCCGACGAGCAGCGCGCCCGGCTCGCCGCCGTGGAGCTGCCGTGGCGCGCTGACGCCGGCCCCGCGCCACCTCTGCCCTTCCCGGCAGCGGTGGGCGGGGGCGTGTATCGCCGCTCGCCCGGCCACGCGGCCGCGCCGCCGGGGCTGCCGGAGGTGGTTCTCGTGGACGGCGAGGGCTTCGGGCTGGCCGAGCACGCCACCACCGGCATGTGCCTCGACATGCTGGCCGACCTGCCCGATGGCCCCGCGCTCGATGCCGGGTGCGGCAGCGGCATCCTTGGCCTCGCGTGGGCCCGCCTCGGGCGCGGTCCCGTGCTCGCCGTCGACCTCGACCCGCACGCGGTGGCGCAGGCGCGCGAGTCGGCGTGGGCCAGCGGCCTCGATGCGCTCATCACCGTGCGCCGCGCGGGCCTCGGCATGCTCGACCCCGACGAGGTGGCGGGCCATGTGGTTCTGGTGAACGCTCCCCACGTGGCGCAGGACGCCCTGCTGTCGGTGGCCGGCGCGCCGGTGCCGACGGGCGTGCTGGTGTCGGGACTGCAGGCCGACGACATGCGCGAGGTGACCGGCGCGTGGGAGGCCCGGGGGCTGCAGGTGGTGCGCGCCGACGGCGTGGGCCGCTGGCACGCGGTCGCGCTGCGCGCGCCGTAGGCGGCGCACCATAGAGTCCCGGGCAATGGGGCGCGTATGGCGGACATGGGTGGTGCTGCTCTTCTTCGCGATGGGCACCAGCCTCATCACCCCCCTCATCCCGCTCTACCAGCAGGACCTGGGCTTCAACGACACCGTCGTCACGCTCTTCCTGCTCTGCT
>SXZC01000074.1 GCA_005788075.1 Actinomycetota bacterium | reverse complement strand
CGGGCAGGGCCGCGAGCGCCTGGTGGCGCGCGCCGTGGAGGGCGCGGCAGAGCCCGCGGCACGCCGCGCCGCCGTGCTGGCGGAACTGCGTTCCGCCGGTGGCACGCTGCCCGCCGCGGAGCTGGTGCGCCTGGCCGGCACCACCATGCCGACGCTCCGCCGCATGGCGGAGGACGGCGTGATCACCCTCGATGCCGAGCGCGAGGATGCCAGCGGGCTGAACTGGTTCGGCGCCCCTCCCGCGCCGGACGCGCCCCCGGATCTCACCCCCGAGCAGGCCGCCGCCGTGGAGCGCATCACGTCGGGCATCGGATCGGGCACGAGCGATGCGCTGCTGCTGCACGGGGTGACCGGGTCGGGCAAGACCGAGGTGTACCTGCATGCCATCGCACGGGCGCGCGAGCTCGGGCTGGGATCGCTGGTGCTCGTTCCCGAGATCGCGCTCACCCCGCAGTTGCTGGGGCGCCTGCGCGCGCGCCTGGGCGAGCGCGTGGCCGTGTGGCATTCGGCGCTCGCGCCGTCGGAGCGCGCTGCCGAGTACCGGCGCATCGCCGCCGGGGATGCCGACGTGGTGCTGGGGGCCCGCAGCGCGGTGTTCGCGCCCATTCCGCGCCTCGGCCTGGTGGTGGTGGACGAGGAGCATGACTCGTCGTACAAGCAGGACGCCACGCCGCGCTATGACGCCCGCCAGGTGGCCTACCGGCGCGCCCTCGATGCGGGCGCGGTGCTGGTGTACGGCAGCGCCACGCCACGCCCCGAGGCGTGGCATGCACTCGAGCGCGTCACCCTGGCGTCGCGGGCCGATGGCGCCGGCATGCCCCCCGTGACCGTCGTGGACATGCGCACCCAGCCGGCGGGCCCGGTGTCGCGCCCGCTCGCGAAGGCCCTGCAGGAGGCCGGCGAGCGCGGCGAGAAGGCGATCATCCTGCTCAACCGGCGCGGCTTCTCGCGCACCACGCTGTGCCGATCATGCGGGTGGATCGCCCGGTGCCCCGATTGCGACGTGCCGATGGTGCTGCACCGCGAGGGCGCGGACGACCGCCTGGTGTGCCACCACTGCGGGCTCGAGCGCGTGCCGCCCACCACATGCCCGTCGTGCCGCTCGGTGGACGTTGGCCGCCAGGGGTCCGGCACGCAGGCCCTCGAGGACGCCCTCGCGCGCATCGTCCCGGATACCCGCCTCGTGCGCCTCGACGCCGATAGCGCCGCGCGGCGCGGCGGCATCGTGGGGCTGCTCGACGAGTTCTCGCGCCCCGGCCCGGCGATCCTGCTCGGCACCCAGATGGTGGCGAAGGGGCACGACCTGCCCGCGGTCACGGTGGCTGGCATCCTCGACGCCGATGCCGCCCTGCAGCGGGCCGACTTCCGCGCGGAGGAGCGTGCCTTCTCGCTGATCGTGCAGCTGGCCGGGCGCGCGGGCCGCAGGAAGGGCGAGGAGTCCACGGTGGTGGTGCAGGCGTGGGAGCCCGCCGCCCGCGCGGTGCAGCTGGGCGCCGCGCACTCCGTGGCGGAGTTCCTGGATGGCGAGGTGCAGCGGCGCGAGGCGCGCGGCATGCCCCCGCATGGGCACCTGCTGCGCATCGTGGTGGAGGGGGAATCGAAGCAGCGGGTGGCCGAGGTGGCCGACGAGCTCGCCGAGGCACTGGCGCAGGCCGACCCGTCCATCGCCGTGCGCGGTCCCTCGCGCCTGCATCGCCTGCGCGGCCGCAGTCGCCGCGCCATCCTGCTGCAGGCCCGCCGATCGTCGTCGCTCACCACGGTCGCGCGGCACGTGCTGGATGCCCCGGGAGGGGCCGCATCGCGCTCCGGCGTGCGCATCGGGGTGGACGTGGACCCGCAGGACACCTGAAAAGGCGGGTCCGATCCCGCTAGCCTGCCCCCGGCCCGAAATCCCGACCCGAGGTCCGTCCGATGCCTGCCCCGCGAATCTTCGCGTCCCAGTCCGAGCCCCGCGCCCAGTGGACCCATGTCCTGGCGTCCGTGCTGGCCCTCTGCGGCCCCGATCACCGCACGGCGCTCATGCGGGAGTTCCTCGATGAGGACATCGATAACGTCGACACCGCGATCGTGCGCGAGTTCGCGCCGGCCGGCGACGACGTCGTGGACATCGTGGTGCAGGACCGCGACAAGGCCTGGGCGCTCGTGGTGCAGACGTCGCTGACGTTCCAGGGCGACATCGCAGACCGCCTGAAGCTCGCTGCCGGTGCCTTTGCGGACTACGGTCGGGTCATCGTGATGGGCATCACCGCCGACCGCAAGCCGGGCCCCTACATGGATGCCGTCGCCGCCTCGGGCGCCGAGACGCGCTACTGCTCGTGGCTGCGCGTGCGTGACTGGGTGCAGGAGCGCCCGGAGCGCGGCAAGGCCGAGGGCGTGGACCTCGCCGTGCTGCAGCAGGCCGAGTACTTCCTCACGCCGAACGTGGCCGAGCTCTACCGGCTCGAGGACATCGTGCCCACCGTGCCGCTCGAGGCGCGCGAGGCCGTCACCGCGGCGTTCTTCGGCCTCAACGATCTCTCGCCCGCCCCGCGCATCGACCAGGCACCTGACGGCGCCACGGCGATCTTCCCGCGCACCGGCGACACCAAGGCCGAGCTCATCATCACCGGCGGCTCCGCGCGCCTGGCCCTCGAGGGCCGGGGCGAGGTGGCGATCGGGTCGGACGCCGACTGGGAGGCCGCCGCGTCGGGGTCGCTGGCCGAGGCGCGCCGCCTGCTCCCGAGGAAGAGGTAGCCATCACGGCCGGCGCGGGCGCGACACAGGGCACCGTCGCCGGCCGCTGGGCCGTCGGCGAGCCCATCGCCCGCGGCGGCCAGGCCACCGTCCATCGCGCCGTGCACGTGTCGCTGGGGCGCGAGGCGGCCATCAAGGTGTTCCACCCGCACGTGTGGGACGACCCGGCCTTCCGGGTGCGCTTCCGCCGCGAGTGCGAGGCGCTCATGGCGCTCGAGCACCCCAACGTGATCCCGGTGCTCGACGCCGGCGAGTCGGACGACACGGGCTGGATCGTCATGCACCTCGCGCGCGGCGGCACTCTTGCCGACCGCCTGGCGCGCGGCCCTCTGCATGACGACGAGGCGCTGGCGATCCTGCGCCAGGTGGCATCGGCGCTCGACGCCGCCCATGCCGAGGGGCGCCTGCACCGCGACGTGAAGCCCGAGAACGTGCTTCTCGAGCCCGACGGGCACGTGTGGCTGGCCGACTTCGGGGTGGCCCGCGCCGTGGGCAACACCACGACGGTGCCGGGCCAGATGATCGGCACCGCGGCCTACATGGCCCCGGAGGTCATCGCCGGTGGGCGTGCCAGGCCCTCCGCCGACCTCTATGCGTTCGCCTGCATGGCATTCGAGTGCGTCACCGGCCGCCGGCCGTTTCCGGATGGCGAGGTGGGCACGGTGCTCTTCGCCCACCTCGAGCGCACGCCACCCCGCGCGCGGTCGCTGCGCCCCGATCTTCCGCGCCGCGCCGAGCGGGCGCTGCAGGCGGGCCTCTCGAAGGATCCGCGGGAGCGCCCCCGCACGGCCACGGCCCTGGTGGACGCCCTCGAAGCCGCGCTGCCGCGTGCTAACGCCACCATGCCGTACACGGGCATGCCGTCGGCCCCGCGGGGCGCATCGCGCCGTGGGCGCTCCCGGCGCGGCGCAGGGCTGCTGGCCCTGGCCGCGGCGTCGGTGCTCGTGGTCGGCGGGGCGG
>SXZC01000001.1 GCA_005788075.1 Actinomycetota bacterium | reverse complement strand
CGTCGAAGTCGACGTCCCCGAAGAGGACTGATCGGCCCGGCCCGATGACGGGCCGGTGACACCCCTCGGCGTCGCGGACCTCGCGCGGGGCCCCGACGAGGCCGCGCGCTCGCTTCCCGCATGGGATCGCGGCGACCGCGACGAGGCCGTGCGCGAGGCGCTGGGCCTCTCGAAGAAGCACCTGCACGACCGCGCCTACGCCGCATGGCTGTTCGCCGGTGAGACCCCCGACGGCTGCCCCGCGTGGGTGCTGCCCATCTCGGCCCAGCAGGTGCGCGACATGGCGCCCCGGCGCGCGGCCGACGTGCTGATGCGATCGGTGCGCGCCGCGGTGGAGGCCGGGGCCATGCCCGAGGCCATGGGCGTGCTCGAGTGGAAGGGCCTCGCGGTGCTCACGGTGCCGGGCATCGAGGAGGAGATCGCGGCGCTCGCCGTGCAGGAGGCGCACGCCGCCCCGGCGCAGGGCGTGCTCGCCGACCTGCCGGAGGACGTGCGCCCCGACGGGCCCGACGTGGTGCTGGCCGGCCCGCCCGCCGGCATGGACCCGACGGACCCGCTTACCCCGCTGGCCACCGCCACGTGGTCGCATCCGCTGCGCGTGGCGCTGGAGCTCGCCGCCCACGGCCAGGCGATCGATGCGCCGTCGTACCCGCCGGAGATCATCCCCGAGCTGCGGCGGTGGGGACTCGACGGCGCCCCTCCCCCACCGGATGCCCCGAGCCTGGAGATCGAGGACGACCCCTGCCCGCGTCGGCGCCACGCGCGCACGGTGCTGCGCCGGCTGCTGCGCATGGGCAAGGTGGGCGCGCAGTACCACACCGAGTTCGACCACCTCTACCGGGGCGCGGCCCCGGAGGACCGCCGCGACGCGCTCGAGGTGGGCGAGGCACTGGTGCGCGCGGGCCTGCTGGGCGAGAAGCCCAGCGTGGGCCAGCGGCACGTGTACCTGCGCCGCGACTCCCTCCCGGCCATCCACGCGCTCATCGACCGCGGCGAGACGACGGACCCCGTGCTGGCAGCCGAATGGACGGCCCCGGCCCCGGGGGCGGTCACTTCGTGACGGTCACCGTCACCACCGGCAGCGGGGTGGTGACCTTCAGCTCGTCGGGCTGGTCGGGCCCGCCGCGGGCCACATAGCCGATGAGGCCGCCGACGATGAGGGCGGCCACGATCAGGCCGATCGCCAGCGCTCGCGACATCGTGCCGGGCGACCGGCCGCCGGGCTTCTCGCCCCTCTGGCGCGCGGTGCTCATCGGGCCACCGCGTCGGACGCATTGCGGGCCCACCGCGCGAACGCGGCATCGAGCGTGGCAGATGAATCCCATGCTGCCGGCGTGCCGGGCGCCACGCGCTGCGCGAGCTCGAGGAACCACCGCGACGAATCGCCGTAGACGCGCACCAGGTCGGCCAGCCGGTACGAGGCGCCGATGCGCCGTCGCAGCTCGTCGTCCACCGCAGCCACCACCTTGAGGCGCGCATCGCGGGCGGGGCCCGGCTCGCCGAGCCGCTTCTCGCCGGCGTCCCACTCCATGAGCGCCGTGGCCTCGGCCGGGGTGGCGCCCCTCATGAGGCATCCCCGATGCAGCACTGCGCGGGCCATGCGGCCCCGCTGCGGTCCATGATCCAGTCGCCCACCGGGTTGCCGCCCTCGGCGAGCGCGAAGGCCAGCTGGGCGTGGAGGCACTTGACGTGGTCGGGGTCGCCCGCACCGGCCACCCGGTGGCCCTCGTGCACGGCCTGGTGGCGGGCATGCGCCCCGGCCAGGGCGTCGGCCATGGCCTCATCCTGCTCGAGCATGCGCACGCCGCCGTCGGCCTCGAGCCTGCTCACCGCGGTGGCCAGCGCCCGGCAGGTGAGCCACTCGCGCGTGGGGAACGGGTAGCCGCGCTCGTCGCGCGGTGCGTTCTCAATCACCGCCGGGTTGCCGAACGGGCAGCGCACGGCCACGCGGAACCCCGCGTGCGGGTCGCGCCCGATGAGCCGGCGCACGGCGTCGGCGTCAGTCGACGAGGCCGGTGACGAAGCCCCAGATCCCGGTGTCGCCGTCATCGGCGTTCGCCTTCGGCGGCGGCGCGGACTTCGCGATGCCGCGCACGGCGTAGGGCGTCTCGCCCGGGCGCACCATGCCGAGCTCGCGGGCGCGATCCTCCAGCACGTCCTCGCGTCCCAGCGCCTTGATCTGCCGGGCCAGGCCGTCGCGCACCTTGCGGGCCTCGATGAGCTCGATCTGCTGCTCGCGCAGCTGCGACTTCTGCTGCATGTAGTCGCGCACGGGTCCGACATAGGCGAAGACCAGTCCGCCGATGAGCCCGATGATGAGAAGTCGCTTGAGCAGCGCCCCGTTCCCGCGCGTCGCGGGGTCCCCGGTGGACCCCTCCGGAAACGGGATACGCGGTCAGGAGGCGACTTCCTCTCATGTCAGTGGTGCGAGAACGCCGAGGGACCGGGATACGACGCCGCCGGGCCCAGCTGCTCCTCGAGGCGCAGCAGCTGGTTGTACTTGGCCGTGCGCTCGCCGCGCGACGGCG
>SXZC01000073.1 GCA_005788075.1 Actinomycetota bacterium | reverse complement strand
GTTCACGCCGTCGCCGGTCATCGCCACCACCTCGCCCTCCGCGCGCAGCGACTCCGCCACGCGCAGCTTGGTCTCCGGGTCGCTGCGCGCGATCACCGTGAGGCGCGGGTCACCAAGCAGGGCGTCGAGTTCCGGATCGGCGAGGTGCTGCAGCGCAGCGCCGGTCACCATGCCGTGCAGGGGATCCACCGGGATCCCGATTCGACGGGCCACCGCAGCGGCGGTGAGGCCGTTGTCGCCGGTCACCACGAGGACCCTCACCCCGGCCTCGTGGCAGCGGGCCACGGCCTGCGCCGCCGACTCGCGTGGGGGATCCAGCAGCCCGACCAGCCCCAGCAGGCGCAGGCCGCGTTCGGCGGCCTCGCGTGCGGCGATGGGGTCCGCGGCGCCGTCCCCCGGGTCGATGGCCCGGCCGGCGACGGCCAGCACGCGCAGCCCCGCGGACGCCATCGCGTCGGCCGCCGCCCGGGCATCGCGTGCCCGATTGCCATCGAGGCCGGAGCACAGGGGGACGATCGATTCGGGCGCACCCTTGGCGGCCACCATCGCGTGGGGGCCGCCGGTGACCACGGACATCCTGCGCAGTACCGGGTCGAAGTGGTGCACCGCCAGGCGCGGCCCCGGCTGCCCGCGTGCGCCCAATGGGTCGGCTGCGTCGAGCAGGGCGATCTCGGTTGGGTCGGCGCCGCCGGCATGCACCATGCTGCAGGCAGCGATGGCCTCGGCCAGGTCCGGCGCTCGCGGGTGCTGCGGCGCTTCGAGGTCAATCGGGCCATCGGGCGTCCATGCCTGCACGGGGCTCATGCGGTTCTGCGTGAGGGTCCCCGTCTTGTCGGTGCAGATCACCGTGGTCGACCCCAGGGTCTCGACCGCGGAGAGGCGCTTGACGAGGGCGCCCTCACGCGCCAGGGCCCGCACCCCGATGGCGAGCGCCAGCGTGATGGTGGGCAGGAGGCCCTCGGGCACGTTGGCCACGATCAGGCCGATGGCGAACGACACCGCGCCGAGCGCATCGAGCCCGGCGAGCATCCCCAGGGGGATGAACATCAGTCCCAGGCCGAGCGCCACCAGCGCGATGATCACGGCCACCCGCCGCACCTGGCGCTCGAGAGGGCTCGGGTCGCGCCCCACGCGCTCCGATAGGGCGGCGATGCGGCCGATCTCGGTGCCCATGCCGGTGGCCACCACCACCACCCGGGCCTCGCCGGCGGTGCAGAGCGTGCCGCTGAACACAAGGTCGGGGGCCTCCACGGGGGGGCCACCACCCGAGATGTTCGGTCCTGCCGTGCGCGGCACGGGCACCGATTCCCCGGTGAGGGCGGACATGTCGATCTCGAGGGCGCCCGAGAGCAGGCGCGCGTCGGCGGAGATGCGGTCGCCCTCGCCGACCAGCACCACGTCGCCCGGCACCAGCGTCGATGCCTCCACCGTGCGCGCGGCGCCGTCGCGCACCACCCGTGCCGTCGGTGGCAGGAACGCCGCGAGCGCCTCCACGGATCGTTCGGCCTGACGCTCCTGGAGGAAGGCGAAGCCGGCGTTGAGGATCACCACGGCGACGATGGCGGCTGTGATGGCCCACTGCTGGGTGATGGCTGCGAGCCCCGCGGCCATCCACAGCAGCAGCGCAAGCGGATGGATGAGCTGGTCAAGCAGCAGGCGCGGCCATGCAGCCCCGGCTCGCCGACGGATGAGGTTGGGCCCATGGGTGAGGAGCCGTCGTGCCGCATCGCGCTCGGTGAGCCCGGCCTCGCTCGTGCGCAGGTGGTGCAGGAGAAGGTCGAGCGGTTCCGTGGGCCGCGGCGGAACGTCTCCCGTCATGGGGCCTTGGTACCACCCGCGGGCGTGAGGGTTCCCACCCGTGCGAGGAGTCAGGTCCGGCCCATCGGCCGTAACGCGGGCGGGGGCGCGTCCGTCACATTTCGGGGGATTCGCAGGGGACCGGACGAAGGAGCACGGGATGTCGACGACCGTTCATCACGACCGTGATGGCAAGGCCGACCAGGACCAGGCGCTGAACGTGGTGGCCGCCAAGGCCTGGGGCCTGCTGGTGGCGTCCGACCTCAGCCGTCGCGACACCTGGGACCAGGTGCTGGCGTGGGTGAGGGTGGGACAGCGACTCGCCGACGACCCCAGCCCCGAGATCGCCCGGCGGCTGTCGTCGCTCGTCGCCCCCGGGCCGCCGCCGCGCGGGTAGGCGGCAGGGCCCCGGGGGATCGGGCCCTGCGTCAGTCGGGGAGCGTGACGGCCAGCACGGCCTCACGGGCGGCCGCGCCGCGCCCGTGCGTGGCCTGCTCGAGGTCCCCGAGGCTCAACACGCCCTGCACGATGCCGTCGGTCGTCACCGCCAGTCGGCGCACGCGCCGCAGGGCCATCAGGTGCGCTGCGGTTTCGAGCGTGTCATCCGGATCGATGGTCACCAGGTCATCGGCCGTCATCACCTCGGCGACGGGCATGTCCTCGATCAGCCCGTCCATGTCCTGCTGCGCAAGGCACCGGATGGCCAGGTCACGATCCGTGATCACCCCCGCCAGCCTTCCGGAGGACAGGATCGGCACGAAGCCGCAGTCCTCGATGCGCATGATTCCCGCCACGTCGCGAACCGTCGCCTGGATGTCGGCCACGGCCACCTCGCGCGTCATCACGTCGCTCACATGCATGGGTCACCCCCTTGTCGGATGCGTCACCACATGGATAGCCGCGCAGCCGATGTCCTTTGGGGGCCCTGATAGGCGGGTTCCTGCTGTGCGAATGGGGAGTCATGCAGGGGGGGATGGTCAAAACCCCCCGAATGGCCAGTGACCATGCACGGGCGGGGCGGTACACATAGGGCATGCAGTGAGGGGAACTTCACCTTTCACCGCATCTCGCGGGTGAGGGCGGCGGACACCGGGGATAGAGGATTCCCGGCGGATGAGATGGTTCGGGGGGTCCATCTCATCTGGTCCGCCGCCCCCCGCGGCACTCATCGGCCTAGCGGCCGTCCCCGGTCACGGTGATCTTCAGCGTGATGGTGCGCTCCGGGCTCGCCTGGCCGGGTCCGAAGAAGCCCACCACGCCGGTGGTCTTCATGTCCTCGGCCAGGCCGAGGATCGGCACCCAGGCCGTGCGGGGTGATCCCGGCGCGGCGCCCTTCTTGGCCGGCATCAGGCGCACGGCGAGGCCCTTGGCCACCGTGGCGTCGGGCTTCGTCACCCACTTCCATGCGTATCCGGTGCCGGAGTTGACCTTGCCGAGGATCACCTTGGCGATGTTGCCTGCCTGGACGTTCACCACGCGGTTGGTGTTGGGGACCTGGGTGCTGCCCTGGCCGAGGGCAATGGAACCTGCGGCCAGCGGCACGAGTGCGGCGCCGGCCACGGCGATGAGAGCGCGCTTCACGGGTTTCCTCCGTGGTGAGGGATGACGTTGGCGGCGAGAATAAGGCCTGCCGCGGCGCGCCGGGCGGAAGCCGGGTGCGCCGGAGGGAAGGCCCTACGTGGCGGGCGCTGCCGCGGCGAGGCGCCGCGCGAGGTCGCCCGAGCGGTCGAGGGCCCTGAGGGAGTCGAAACCGCCGATGGGGTCGCCGTCGATCACCACCTGCGGGAACGTGCGACCGCCTCCGCTCTCGGCCTGCAGGCGGTCGCGTGCGCCGTCGCTGAACATGTTGATGCGCACCTCGTCGAATTCGATGCCGCGGCGGCGCAGCAGCGACTTCGCCCCCACGCAGTAGAGGCAGAACGGGGTGGCGTACACCGTGACCCGGGCCATGGGTGCACGGTAGCGGGCGGCACCCGGCCCCGGGGGCCGCATCCCCGCTGGCGGCTAGGGTTCCCCCGCCACGATCTCGACGCTCGAAAAGGAGCCCCCGTGCCACGACGTTCGCTCATCCTCGGCGCCGCCGCGCTCATCGCCGCCGGTGCAGTCGCCTCCACTGCCTCGGCAGGACTCATCGGTGGCTCGTCGGTGGGCGGCGATCCGTCCACCTACGGCACCATCGGAATCGCCATGGAAGGCCCCCTCACGGGCGCGCAGGCCTCCAATGGGCAGGACATGCTGCGCGGCGTGCAGCTCGCGGTGAAGCAGTACAACGCCAAGGGCGGCTTCAACGGCCGCATGGTGGAGATCGTCAAGATCGACGACAAGGCGAACCCCGCGCTCGCGAAGGCGGCGGCGGCAAAGGCGATCAAGGCCAAGGTCGCGGCGCTGGTCGGTCCCTACAACTCATCGGTGGGGCTCGTGAACCTGCCCGTCTACACCAAGGCGAAGATCGTCCCGGTGCAGATGACCTCCACGGATGACACCACGG
>SXZC01000072.1 GCA_005788075.1 Actinomycetota bacterium | reverse complement strand
GGGCAATGGGGCGCGTATGGCGGACATGGGTGGTGCTGCTCTTCTTCGCGATGGGCACCAGCCTCATCACCCCCCTCATCCCGCTCTACCAGCAGGACCTGGGCTTCAACGACACCGTCGTCACGCTCTTCCTGCTCTGCTACGTGGCGGCGCTCGTGCCCTCGATGCTCACGCTCGGGCAGTTCTCCGACCAGATCGGCCGGCGCCCGGTGCTGCTCGGCGCCATCGGCACGCTGGCCGTCGCCCAGGTGATCATCCTGAGCGAACCGGGCCTCACGGGCCTGCTCATCGCACGGGGCCTGCAGGGCGCGGCCACGGGTGCCTTCTTCGGCACCTGCACGGCGTTCCTGGTGGACGCCAGCCCCGTGGGCAGGCGCAGGTTCTCCTCGGCGCTGGCCACCATCTCGGTGCGACTCGGCCTCGGGCTGGGCCCGGGCATCTGCGGCATCCTCATCCAGTACGCGCCGGATCCCTTCCAGCTGCCCTTCGCGGCGCACCTGGTGCTGCTGGCCATCGCCGCGGGCATCGTCATCTTCCTGCCGGAGACGGTGATGGAGCGGGGTCGCAGGCCGATACGGCTCGCGCTCGGAGTGCCCGCGCGCGAGCGGTCGGTGTTCTGGCGGGTGCTCGTGCCGTCGGGGATGATCCTCAGCCTCTTCGATGGCGTGTCGCTCTCGCTCATCCCCGTGTTCACGGTGCGGGTGCTTGGCATCACCAACTATGCGCTCGTCGGGGCCTCGGGGTTCCTCGTGCTGGTGGCCGGCGCCGTGAGCCAGGCGATGGTTCCCAACATGGCGCCCAGGCGGGCGATCCTGATCGGGCTCGCGGTAGGAGCGGTGGCGTTCTTCGGCGTGGTGGCCGCGGCACCGCTGGAGTCGGAGACCCTGCTGCTCGTGAGCGTGGCCATCACCGGAGGCGCCTGCGGCCTGATGATGAAGGGCGGGGTGGACCTCACCACCGAGATCGCGCCCGTCGAGCACCGGGGCAAGCTGCTCTCGGCCTACTACGTGGCCTGCTACCTCGGCGGCTTCTCGATCCCGCTGCTCGTGGTGGGGGTGCTCGCAGACGTGCTCGGGCTCACCACGGCCCTGCTGATCCTCGCCATCACCAGCGCGTGCGCAGCGGCGTGGGTGGGCTTCGTGGGCATCCGGGCCGTCGACGCCCTGCGCCGCCCCGAGCCCATCGTGGTCTCGTAGGCTGCGGCGCATGGCCGACGCCCTCGACGAGGACATCCAGCGACTCGCCGACCTTCTCGGGCAGTCGGAGCGCTGCGTGGCGCTCACCGGCGTGCGCCTCGGGGCCACGGAGGACACCGAGGCCAAGGCGGCCGGCAGCGCCTGGGGCGAGTTCGCGAGCCTCGAGGTGCTGCTCACCGAGCCGGCGCGCTTCTGGGAGAACTGGCTTCCACGTGCCCTCGAGGCGTCGAAGCGCGAGGTGACCGACGCGCATCTGGCCCTCGCACGCCTCGAGGCCGCCGGGGTGATCAAGGCGATCATCACCCAGGCGGTCGACCACCTGCACGGCAAGGCGGGGGAGGGCGACCTGATCGAGGTGCACGCCAACGTGCTCTCGTGCCGGTGCACGCGCTGCGACGACGTCTACGCGCTGTCCGAGGTGCAGGCGCTGGTGGACGCCGCGGACGACGGCGTGCCCCGCTGCACTCGCGATGGATGCGGGTACCCGCTGCGCCCCACCGGCACCCTGTGGGGGGAGCCGCTGGTGGAGCAGGCCATCATCCGCGCCTGGGACATGGCGGCGTGGAGCGACCTCTTCCTCGTGCTCGACACCCAGCTGCGCACCGACCCCATGGCCATGCTGCCGTCGGTGCCGCTCAAGCGAGGATCCAAGGTGGCGATCGTCGGCACCACCCGAACGCACTACGACCGCTACGCCAAGCTGGTCATCCCCCGGCCCGCGCCCGAGGTGCTCCCGGGGGTCGCCGCCCTGCTCGCTCCCTGAGGTGGGGTAACCCGACAGCGTGATGCACCGCCGGCGCGCGGGCGGTACGTTTCACCCATGAGCCGTCGAGCCGTCCCCCGCGCCAGCCTCGTCGCTGTCGTCGCCGTCGCCCTCGCTGCCGGGGCCGTGGCGGCCTCCTCCGCATCGGCGCAGGGCGCATCCGACCCGGGGGACAGGCTCACGATGATCGTGCCGGTGTCGATCGGTCCGGGCGATCCGGTGTCCGGGGCGCGGGTGCAGGCGATCGATCCGATCACCAAGCGGGCCGTCTCGACGGCGGGCGTCACCAACGCCAGGGGCCGCACGGCGGTGAAGCTCGACATCGGGGCTGGGGACGCCTTCGTCATCCACGCGACGGGTGGTCGCTGGACGGGCGGCCGCGTGAGCGAGCTGATGCGGCGCATCCGCGGGGTGGAGGTGGTGCGCGACGGGAAGCCCGTGCCCGTGAACGTGCTCACCACCATCCAGGAGGCCTACATCGAGGCGCACCCGCTCAAGTCGATCGGGTGGTCCACCGACCGGGTGTCGCGCTACTTCGGCATCCCCCGTGGCAGCGACCTGGGCACCGTCGGCAGCACATCGAATGCGCACTTCGACGGATCGGACTTCGCGGTGATCGCCGGTACCTCACGGGGCCTTCGCACGGAGATCCGCGCGCTCGTGAAGAAGATCGACAGGAGGTTCCCGGTCGGCGGGGGGGTCACGCCCCGCCCCGCCGTGCCGGTCTCCTAGCGCCTAGTAGATCTCGGCGATCCTCACGTTGGTCGTCATGCTCTCCTCGTCGAAGTCCATCTCCTCCTCGAGGTTCGCCGGCACGCGCGCCGGGAGCACCACCTCGAACTCGCCCTCGGGCGTGACGTGGTCCTCGTAGTACTTCGAGAAGTTCGCGATCGAGAAGCCCAGGACATCGTTGCTGTCCGGGTCGAAGAAGACCGTGACGCCCTCGGTGTTCGTCACCGCCGACGCGCTCGGGTGACCCTTGTGGATCACGCGATAGGTGTCGGTCTCCTTGTTGTAGTACGGATCGTCGGCCACCAGTTCTCCTTAGTCACCGATCTCGGTTACCGGGTTCGGGCCGCGATGGTAGCGTCGCCGCGTGGCTGATGAACAGGAGTACAGCGGCGAGCTGCTCGGGGCGACCCTCGTGACCTGGATGGTCGACAACCGCCCCGCCCTCGACGAGAAGATGAAGGAGGAGGGCTCCAAGGCCCTCATCCAGGAGTTCATGGCGGCCGAGGGCGGCCAGGGGCTCCCCACTCCCGAGGAACGCCTCGACCGCGCCCGGCAGGCCTCGGCCCGTGCCTGGCTGCGTCACCTGGCGGCGGCGATCCAGGCCAACTGGACCGTTGCCCCCGCAGACTTCACCTCGGCCATGGACAAGTGGCTGGCCGCGGGCGAGGAGCGCCTCGAGGCCCTGCGGCTCGACGAGGAGTCCAAGGCCGAGCAGCGCGGCCGCGCTGCGGATCCGAACGACGACCACCGCGAGGTGGAGCTCCGCTCGCTCGGGCGGCTCTTCGCCGAGGGCGTCGGCGCCACGTGCCACCCGGGCGGGGACGACGGGCCGTCGTTCGCGAAGCGGGTGACCGAGTGGCAGTCGGAGCACCTGCTGCGAAACCGCGAGCTGGTGGACGATGCCATCGCGCGCACCACGCCCGAGGGCCTGTCCGGCTCGGACGTCGCGGCGCCCCTCTGGGAGCGCGCGCCCGAGACCGCCCGCGCCCGGGAGGCGGCACTCCTCTGGGCCCGCGTGCAGTTCCTCACCGAGGCCATCGCCGACGCCCTCATGGCCGCCGGCCCGCCGCGCCTCGACACCGCGGACGCCTAGCGCCACCACGCCCCGTGAGGCGCCGGCGCGTTAGCCTGCGCCCATGCCCGACGACCTCATCGAGCTGAGCGCCCACCATGCGCTCTGCGTGCACGGCTTTCGCGGAATGGGGTACTCAGAGGGGTTCGTGGCATCTCTGGCCGGCATCGTCGCCCGGCTGCGCGACGAGCCGGGCATCCGCGTGCGCGTGCGCGTGGGTTCCGACGCCGTGTGCCGTGCGTGCCCGTCGCTCTCGGTCGGCGGCTGCATGCGCTACGGGCAGTCGGTGGTGCGGCAGGACGCCCGGGTGGCACAGGTGCTGGGGGTGGAATCGGGCGAGGAGATGCACTGGGACGACCTGCGCGCCCGCGTGCGCGACCGCGTGGCCCCCGGGGATCTCGCGGACCTGTGCGGGGGGTGCCCCTGGCTCGAGTACGGCGTGTGCGCCGAGGGAATCGCCGAGCTGCGCGAGGGGAAGCCCCTGCGCGGCGCTCCCGGCACGTGACACCGGGTTTCCGGGGCGCATCGACCGTTCTCCTGCAAAGCCGCCCGTGGGTGGGTAACTTCCCCGACCGGTAATGAGGGCGGCCCACGAGAAGGGTCGCGCGACCACGCTCCGGTCGTTGCCGGGACGGTTCCGATACCTGCGGGTTCGGTGGCCGTCCTCGCCGCGCCCGGACCCATGAAGACTTCCGTGGAGGACACAGGAATGGCAGAGGGAACGCCCGACATCAAGGAAGCGCGCCGGATGCTCGGCAAGGGCATCTGCATTGCAGGTGTCGGTGAGACCGAGCAGGGCATCATCAGCGACCGCGGCTCGTTCGAGCTGCTCACCGAGGTGACCCGCACCACCCTCGACGACGCCGGCCTGCAGCTGAGCGACGTCGATGGAATCGTCACGGCGTTCTCCTTCGTGGAGTCCACCCTGATGCACTCGACCACGCTGGCCGACTACATGGGCATGAAGCCGGGCTACTTCGCCTCGGTCGCCGTCGGCGGCGCCACCGCGCCGCTCATGGCCGTGCAGGCCGCGATGGCCATCGACGCCGGCCTCGCCGAGGTGGTGCTCTGCGTGCGCGGTGACAACACCCGCTCGGGCATCTCGTCGTCGGGCATGATCGCCATGGCCCGCGAGATGAGCCACGGCGCCTACGAGGCCCCCTTCGGCCTCACCACCATCGGCGGCTACGGCCTTCTGGCCCAGCGCTACATGTACGAGCACGACATCCCGCAGGAGGCCCTCGCGGCCGTCGTGGCCACGCAGTCCGAGCACGCCGCCCTCAAGTGGAACGCCATGCTCCGCGACGCGGTCACGGTCGAGGACGTCATGGCCGACCGCTGGATCGCCACCCCGTTCCACGCCATGGACTGCTCCCTCGTGAGTGACGGCGCCGCGGCGTTCATCGTCACCACCGAGGCCCGCGCCAAGAACATGAAGAAGAAGCCCGTGTACATCACCGGCATCGGTGAGGGCTTCTCGCACCAGTACATCTCCGAGGCCGAGTCGGTGGCGTCGGTGCGCGACGGCCTCGGCCGCGCCGGCCGCCGTGCCATGGAGGTCGCCGGCATCACGCCGCAGGACCTCGACGTGGCCGAGATCTACGACTCGTTCTCGTTCACCCCGCTCATCGCGCTGGAGGGCTTCGGCATCTGCGGCCCCGGCGAGGCGGGCGACTGGGTGATGGAGGGCAACGCCAAGCTGGGCGGCAAGCTCCCCATGAACACCCACGGCGGGCTCATCCGCCAGGCGCACCTCGGTGCCATGCACCACATCGTCGAGGCCGTGCTGCAGCTGCGCGGCGAGGCCGACGACTCTGACAAGACCGAGTTCAACGGCGGCAACCACCAGGTTCCCGGCGCGAAGCTCGCCATCACGAACGGCTCGGGCGGCATCCTCGCGGCCACGAGCGCGCTGGTGCTGTCCAGCGAGCCGCCGTCGGCGGCGTAGCCCCGGCCACGACGAGAAGAACCAGGAGACACCGAGACATGTCAGAGAAGCCCGCCTACACCAAGCCCCTTCCCGACCTTCGCCCCGAGGACGCCCCGTTCTGGGAGGCCATGAAGGAGCACCGCTTCATCCTGCCCTGCGACGACACGGGCAAGCCGTTCTGGTACCCGCGCAAGTACGCGCCGGGCACCCTGAGCGCCACGAGCTGGACGGACGCCAAGGGCACAGGCACCGTCTACACCTACTCGACCCACTTCATCGGGCCGAGCAAGGCCTACAAGGGCGACCCGCCGCACATCGTGGCTCTGGTCGACCTCGATGAGGGCCCGCGGATGATGACCATCCTCGTGAAGGACGAGGACGGCTACCCGTCGATGGACCCGGAGGACGTCGCGATCGGCATGAAGGTGCAGATCGTCTTCGACGACGTCACCGATGAGATCACCCTGCCCAAGTTCACCCCCGCCGGCTGAAGCCGCGGGGCACCACCAACCGAGAAGCTCACGAGGAGATAACGGCGATGGCCGAGTGGAGTGATTGGTACGCGAAGGAGGATCCCACCAACTGGATCCTCGCCAAGGTCCTGAGGGACAAGGCCGAGGCGCACCCCGACCGTGACTACCTGAAGTTCGCGGGCAACCCGTGGGTGAGCTACGGCGAGGTCAACGCGCGATCGAACCGCATCGCCAACGCACTCCTCGCCCGCGGCGTGGAGAAGGGCGAGTCGGTCAGCGTGATGCTGCCGAACTGCGAGGAGTTCCTGCCGATCTGGTACGGCATCCTCAAGGCCGGCGCGGTGATGTCCTCGATCAACACCGCCTACAAGGGCGACTTCCTGTCCTGGACCATCAACCTGGTCGAGGCCAAGAAGCTGTTCATCTCGGACATCTTCCTCGACCGCCTGGACTTCATCGCGAAGGAGCTCCCGATGCTGGAGCACGTCATCGTGATGAAGACGGGCGCGCAGGAGGGCCCCGACCCGTCATTCAAGTGGGAGCCGCTCGACGCGCTGATGGAGGCGCCCGACAGCGAGCCCGACGGCGTCGAGTACTCGTGGGTGGACGACGCCCGCATCATGTTCACCTCGGGCACCACCGGTCGCTCGAAGGGCGTGATCAAGCAGAACGCCGCCGACTACTTCTCGGCGCGTGGCCTTCTGGAGGTCGTGTCCGCCACGGCCGGCCGCTCCCAGGAGGAGCTCGCCGACGACACCTTCTTCTCGTGCCTGCCGCTCTTCCACAGCAACGCGCAGGTGCTGTCGGGCTACCCGGCCCTGGTCGCCGGCGCCCGCATCGCCTACGTCGAGCGCTTCTCGTCGAGCCAGTTCTGGCAGCAGGTGATCGACGCCGAGGCCACGATCTTCAACTCGATCGGCGCGGTGTCGTACTTCATCTGGAACATCCCGCCGTCGGATCTGGACAAGGCGCACAAGGTGCACACCGTGTTCGCCGCGCCGACGCCGAAGGACATCTACTACGACTTCCAGGACCGCTTCGGGGTCAAGTTCATCGAGGGCTACGGTCTCACCGAGACCGGCATGGCCACCTACATGGACCCGACCCAGCCGCCGGTGCCGGGCTCGATCGGCAAGGCCAACCCGGGCTACGAGGTGTTCGTCGTGGAGCCGGGCACGGACCGTCCGCTTCCGGCCGACACCCCGGGCGAGATCGTCGTGGACATGAAGATCCCGAACATCGTGATGCGCGCCTACTACGGCATGCCCGAGAAGACGGCGGAGGACTTCAAGAACCTGAAGCTCCACACCGGCGACCTCGGCCGCATGGACGAGAACGGCTACATCTACTTCATGGACCGCGTGAAGGACTACATCCGCCGCCGCGGCGAGAACGTCTCGTCGATGGAGGTGGAGCGCCAGGTCTCGGAGCACCCCAACGTCAAGGAGGCCGCCGCCATCGGCGTGAAGGCCGGCGAGGGTGCCTCGAGCGAGGACGAGATCATGATCGTGTGCGTCGCCGAGGGTGACACGCCCGACATGGTGGAGCTCACCGAGTTCATGGCCGAGCGCATGCCGTACTTCATGGTTCCCCGCTACATCCGGTTCGTGGATGCCCTGCCGAAGACGCCCACCGAGCGCGTGCAGAAGGTCAAGCTGCGCGACGAGGGCATCACGGCGGACACCTGGGACCGCGAGGAGGCCGGCGTGAAGGTGAAGCGCTAGCCCATGGCGGTACTCACCAGCTACGGGGCCTACGTACCCCAGTACCGGGCTCCGCTCGGTGAGATCCAGAAGTTCTACGGGCGACCGGGACGTCCCCGGTCGCGCGGGCTCGCCACCCCGGGCCTCGATGAGGACACCCTCACGATGGCCTACGAGGCGGCGCGCCAGGCACTGAAGGGCGAGAGGGGCCTGGGGGCGGTCATCACCACCACCCAGGCCCCGCCCTTCGAGCTGCGGAAGATGTCGCAGACCTTGAGCCGGGCCCTTCGCCTGGACGACGGGGCCGTGAACATCGACCTGGGCGCCAACGCCACGGGCCTGCTCGATGCCTTCCGCATCGCGCAGGGCCTCGACGTGGGTCCCACCCTCGTGGTGGCCACCGATCACCTGGTGAGCTACCGCGACCGCGTGGCCGACGTTCTGTCGGCCGGCGCGGCGACCGCGTTCGTGATCGACCCGGGGAAGAAGGCGGAGGGCATCGCCACCCTTGGTCCCCAGTCGCGCGCCGCGGAGGAGGTCTTCGACGTGTGGATGCTCGGCCGCGAGCAGGAGCCGCGGTTCCGGCTCGAGGTGCTGTTCGACGCCTACGCCAAGGCCACCGGCGCCGCAGCCAAGGGCCTCGAGAAGATCACCGAGCGCCCCACGGGCAAGTACACGAGCATCTGCCCGAGCCAGCCGCACCCGCAGGTGCTGCGCGGGCTCGCGCGCCTCGGCGCGCAGCCGAAGCAGCTGGAGTCCACGCAGTTCGTGGGCGACATCGGCAATGTCGGCTCGGCATCGGTGGGCCTGGCCCTGTGCCTCGGCCTCGATGCCTCGCGCAAGGGCAGCACGCTGATGGCCCTGGCCTACGGCGGCGGCGAGGCGGTGGCCCAGGAGATCGAGGTCACCAAGAAGCCGAAGTCCATCGGCACGCGTGAGATGATTGACGCCGGCGAGGAGATCGCCGTCGGCACGTACTATCGCTGGACCGAGGGGCGCCAGCAGCAGCCCCACTAGGCGAGGAGCGGAGGAAGTCATGAAGGTCGGCGTCCTGGGGATCGGCAAGACCCCGCACAAGATCCAGCACGACAAGTCGCTCAAGGACCTCGCCGTCGAGGCCGGCCGCAAGGCCATGAACGACGCCGGGGTGTCCCCGCAGGACATCCAGATGCTCTACGTGGGCAACGTCGGCTCGGTCGGCTTCAACTACGAGAACTCCACGGGCCTCATGGTGGCCCACCACCTGGGCGTGGTGCCGGCCGGGGCCGTGCGCGTGGAGGCCGCCTGCGGCACCGGCGCGTGGGCCCTGCACCTGGGCTGCGTGGCCATCGCATCCGGCCTCTACGACACCGTCATGGTGCTCGGCTGCGAGAAGATGAACGACCTCGCCACGGTCGAGGGCACCTCGATCATCGCCCAGGCCGCCGACAGCAAGGAGGAGTACTTCTCCGGGCTGACGTTCCCCTCGGGCACCGCGCTCACCGCCCGCAAGTACATGCAGACCTACGGCGTGAGCGAGGAGGACCTCGCCCACACCTCGGTCAAGAACCACTTCTACGGCGCCCGCAACCCCTCGGCCCACCTGCGCTTCGAGTGCACGGTGGAAGAGGTGATGAAGAGCGCCAAGGTGGCCGACCCGCTGAAGCTGTACGAGGTGTGCCCGATGACCGACGCCGCGTCGGCGCTGGTGCTGTGCCGCCCGGAGATCCTCGAGGCGCAGCCGAACCGCCCGCAGGTGTACGTGACCGCCACCTCCATGGGCTCGGGCACCTGGTACCAGGCAAGCGACACCCTCGATGACGCCTACAACCTCTTCGCCCGCCCGGCGGAGCGCGCGTACGAGATGGCCGGCATCAGCCCCGACGACGTCGACGTGGCCGAGATCTACAACTCGTTCGCCATCCAGGAGCCTCTCGGCATCGAGGGGCTGGGCTTCGCCAAGCGCGGCGACGGCTGGAAGGGCGCCGAGGATGGCTCCACCTGGCTCGACGGCAAGATCGCCGTAAACCCGTCCGGCGGCCTGCTCTGCAAGGGGCACCCGCTGGGCGCCACCGGCGCCACGCAGGCCGTGGACGTCGTGGAGCAGCTGCGCGGCACCGCCCCCGAGGGCATGCTTCGCGCCGACGCCGAGATCGGCATCTCGGCCTGCCGTGGCGGCCCGGGTTCGGTGGGCGCCATCCACATCTACCAGCGCGAGGGCTAGCCGATGACCGTCTCCGCGATCGAGTTCTCGCGCCTCGGCCCGCCGAAGCTGCACCTCTTCGCCATGAAGTGCGACAAGTGCGGCGAGCTCAGCCCCTGGTGGGAGCGCAGCCACTGCTACAAGTGCGGAGGCGACTCGCTCAGCGAGTTCGAGCTGAATGGCAAGGGCGAGATCACCAACTACACGGTGGTGTACTACCCGCCGCGCGAGTTCCTGGGCCAGGAGCCCTACGTGGTGGGCCACATCCAGATGGACGAGGGCGTCAACCTGCCCGCGCCGGTGATGGGCGTCGACCCCGACGCGGTGGAGGTGGGCACCCGCGTGTCCGCCACGCTTCGCCGCATGAAGCTCGGGCACGAGGGCGACATCTACTACTCGTACAAGTTCGTCGTCGACGACGAGTAGCAGGCGAGGCGCGGGTGCGCGGCGATCCGGGTCGGGTCGCGGCGCACTGAGGTTTCCCCCACGGCGCCCGGGAGCGGATGGTCTAGGGCGACTCCCTGATAGCGTCACCCCACTGACCTCGATCCTGGGATACCCCTGAACATGAAGGCCAACGCCGCCCTCCCTGCACGCCGTCGCATGGGGCTCATCGCCGCCTCGTGCGCGCTCGTGCTCACCTCGGCCGCCGTGGCGGCCCAGTCCGTCGCCGCGGCCCCCATGCCGCGCGCATCGGCGATCCTCGCCAAGACGGGCGCTGGCCCCGACGGCATCGCCGTCGACGCCATGGGCAACGTGTACACCGCCAACTCGCGCGCCAACACGGTCACGAAGATCGACGCCAACGGCAGGGCGACCCAGCTCGGCACCACGGGTCAGACGCCGCGCGGCATCGCGGTGGATGGCGCCGGCAACGTCTACACCAGCAACCTCGAGGCCAACACCGTCACCAAGATCACCCCCGACGGCACGTCCACGACCCTCGGCACCACGGGGCGCCAGCCCATCGGCATCGCCCTCGACTCGGCCGGCAACGTCTACACCACCAACTACGTGGACAGCACGGTCACGAAGATCACGCCGGCGGGCGCCTCGAGCACGTTCGGCACCACCGGATCGCGCCCGCTCGGCATCGCCGTGGATTCCGCGGGCAACGTCTACACCGCCAACGAGGGCGCGAACAACGTCACGAAGATCACCCCGCAGGGTGCCTCGTCGGTGCTCGGTACCACGGGTGCGTGGCCGCAGGCCCTGGCGCTCGACAGCGCGGGCAACGTCTACACGGCCAACTGGAACTCCCGCAACGTCTCGAAGATCACGCCGCAGGGCGCCTCGACCATCCTCGGCCGCACCTCGCGCCGGCCGATCGGCCTGGCCCTCGACCCCGCCGGCAACGTCTACACCGCGAATGACGGCTCGAGCAGCGTGACGCGCATCACCCCGAGCGGGCAGTCGAAGGTGATCGCCCAGACCGGCAGGCGGCCCATCGCCATCGCGTCCGATGCCGCGGGCTTCCTCTACGTGTCGAACTTCCTCACGAGCACGGTCACCGAGGTGTTCCCGCAGGCGCCGGCACGGCCGGGCGTGATCTCGCTCAGCACGGTCACGGTGGGATCGCCCGGCAACCAGCCGGCGTGGATCATCCCCTTCTGGAACGACGTCTACCAGAACCGCGCAGCGTGCCTGCAGGCGTTCCCGACGGTGCGCGCGGCCGTGGCGGCCAACCCGGATCCGAGCGTGCAGACGGTCTCGGCCACCTCGTGCATGTCGGTGGGCGGCGTGAACTACTCCTACAACATCGGGGAGACCGAGCTCACCACCGCGCAGTACGTGACCTTCTTGAACACGGCGGACCCCCTGGGCCGCAACCCGCGCCACCTCTGGGACATCGCCCAGAGCTCGCGCGTGTGGCCGAAGTACGGGTCGATCAACAAGAACATGCGCGCACCGCGTGGCCAGCGCTACTACGTGGCGTCACCTGCCTGGGCGAACAAGCCCTACAACCAGGGCGACTTCTCGCGTGGCGCCCGCCTTGCGAACGCGATCGACAACGGCAGGGTGCTGTCGAAGCGCCGGAACACGGTCACCACGCCCACCGGCACGCAGCTGGTGCGCACCACGTACACGATCCGCCTGTCGAGCAGGACCGAGACCGGCATGTACACCATGAGGAACCGCCAGGCCACGCGCAACTCGACCTCGGGATTCGCGGTGTCGAGCCAGAACGAGTGGATCAAGGCCGCCTACTTCGACCCCAACGGCGGCGGCAAGTTCTCGTGGTGGGACTACCCGACCAACCCGGGCATCTACACGCCCTGCCCGGTGGACACCTCGGGGTGCGCCGCCGGCCAGCAGCCCAACCAGACCCAGCTGGACGCCAACGGCAACGTCACCAACGCGGGCACGCAGCCGCTCGCGAGCTTCGAGGCGGTGCCGGGCATCGCTCCCGACTGGTGCCCGACGCAGTTCACGGCCGCCCAGTGCCAGATGACGCCGTTCGGCGGGCTGGCGAAGATCTACGTGGGCAACGTGAGCAGCGTCGGCCAGGCCGCCACGCGCTCGCCATGGGGCACGCTCGACCAAGGCGGCAACGTGGTGGAGACCACCGACACCATCTCCCCGCCGCCGCCCGACCAGAACCCGCGCATCGTGTGGCGTCGCTGGCACGGTGGCGTGGTCACGGCGACCGCGTACCAGATGTGGCTGTCGGCGGTGGGCACCACCCCGCAGACCATCCCGGGCTACGCGATCAACCCGTGGCGTGGCATCCGCCTCACGGTGCGGGGCATGTAGCACGCGTCGCGGCCGGTCCGCGACGCGGTTGAGGTACTCCGGAGGGCGCCCATCGGGCGCCCTCCGCGCATTCCGGGCCTAGTCCTCCGCGGCGCGGAGGGCGGCGGAGGCGCGGGCCTCCTCCAGCGACGGGCCCCACACCGGCATCTGGTGGGCGTCGGGGTCGGGGGCGTCCGGGCCTGCGAGCACCCACATGCGGGCGTTCGGCAGCTCGGCGATCTCCGCGGCGGCGGCGCGTGCGGACCCGGGCACGGTGCAGACGGCCACGCATGCACGCGCCCTGCGCGCCTGCGCCACGGCGTCGGCCTCCACGAGCGGGGTATCAGCGCCGAGGAAGCTCACCCGCCAGCCATCCTGGGCCATGAGCACCGACAGGCACAGCGCGCCCACGGCATGGCGCTCGCCCGATGGGCAGGCCACGATGCCGATGGGGCCGCGTGGACGTCGCGCCGCCGAGAGGCGGGCGGCGAGGCGGCGCTCGGTGGCGGCGCTCAGCAGGTGCTCGGCCACCACCACGCGCTCTCCCTCAGCCCAGCGGCGGCCGAGGTCGGCCAGGGCGGGGAACACCACGAGCTCCATGGCCTGCACCATGGGGAGGGCCGCGAACGCCCGGTCGAGCTCGAGCTCCACGCGGGCGCCGTCACCCTGCCGCGCGGCGATGTTCAGGCGGGATGCCAGGGCGGCGGTGGGGCCACCCCGGGTATCGGCCTCGTCATCCTCCCGCTCGAGGGCGTTGAGGGCGGCCACGGCGTCAGAGATGCGCTGGCCCTCGGCCACGCGGGCCGACAGCCAGAGCACGCGCTCGACATCGCGATCGCCGTATCGGCGCTGCCCGCCGTCGGTGCGCTCGGGCCGCAGCACGCCGTAGCGGCGCTCCCACGCGCGCAGGGTGTCCACCGGCACGCCGGTGCGCCGGGCGAGGGAACCGATCGATATGCCGGATTGCTGATTCGACGCGGTGCTCAAGTCCGGCCTTCCCGTTGGTTGAAGACGGACGAGGACTCGGTTCTATTCTCACCCCTAAACGCCTCCCGGTGGTGGGAGTACGGTCGTTCGGGACTCAGGCCGCCTTCGCGCCGAGTTCGCGCGCCCTGGCGATCCACTGCGCGCGTCGCTCGGGCGAGGACTTCTTGACGACGCCGAACTGGCTCACGCGCACGGGTTTCACCCCGCAGAACCCCAGCACCGACTTGCGCATCTGGTTGTGCCCCGGCCGTCCGATCACCCACCGGTACCACGCCGGTGGCGTGTCCATGGTCACCAGCAGGCGGGCGCTGCGGCCCTTCAGCAGCTTGTCCCAGAGCAGCTTTCCCTCGCGGTACTGAAAGGCGAAGCCGGGCAGGATGACCCGGTCGATGAAGCCCTTCATGAGCGCGGGCATGGTTCCCCACCAGTTGGGGTAGACCCACGTCATGTGGTCGCACCAGGCGATGTCGTCCTGGGCCCGCAGGAGGTCGGGCTCCAGCGGGGGCGCCTCGCCGTACCCGGTGCGGCGGATGGGGTCGAAGGAAAGCTCGCCCAGCGCGAGCATGCGCACCTCGTGCCCGGCGTCGCGCGCGCCTTCGGCGTAGGCATCGGCGAGCGCCCCGCAGAAGCTGTCGCCCCGCGGGTGCCCGAGGATCACCAGGACCCGGCGTGCTACTTCGCCGGGTCCTTCACGAGCATGGCGTCGGGGCCCTTGCCCTGCGGCACCATGGGGAACACCTTGGCGTCGCGGTTGACCTGGATGTCGATGAGCGCGGGGCCGTCGGTGGACAGCGTCTCGCGCAGGGCGTCATCGAGGTCGTCGGGGTCCTCCACGCGCATGCCGGGGATGCCGTAGGCACCGGCGAGCGCGGCGAAGTCGGGCTGGAACTCGGCGAACGAGGTGTTCGAGTACCGCTTGTCCCAGAACAGCTCCTGCCACTGGCGCACCATGCCGAGGAAGCCGTTGTTGAGGATGACGATCTTCACGGGCAGGCCGTAGGCCTGCGCGGTGGAGAGCTCCTGCAGCGTCATCTCGAACGAGCCGTCACCGGCGATGTCCACCACGAGCTGGTCGGGGAACGCCACCTGGGCGCCGAGGGCGGCGGGCAGGCCGAAGCCCATC
>SXZC01000005.1 GCA_005788075.1 Actinomycetota bacterium | reverse complement strand
GTGAGCATCGGATTCTTCTCACTGCCGCGCCAGTAGGCACCGGCCACCGACAACAGCTTCACATGGCCGATCTTCCCGGTGTCGTGCACATGCGGGCCGCGGCAGAGGTCGATGAAGTCGCGCTCGCGGTAGAGCGAGACGTCGGCCTCGCCCTGCCGCCCGAGCTCCTCCACCTGGTCCACCTTGTACGGCTGCTTCCTCTCCGCGAAGAACTCCTTCGCGTCGGGGATGCTCATGACGCTGCGCTCGAACGGCGCCTTCGACTTCGCGATGCGGTTGATCTCGGCCTCGATCGCCGGGAAGTCGTCCTCGGTGATGGGCGCGTCGAGCTCGAAGTCGTAGTAGAAGCCGTCGGCGATCGGCGGCCCGAAGCCGAAGCGCGTGCCCGGGAACAGGCTCATCACAGCCTCGGCCATCACGTGCGCGGCCGAGTGGCGCATGACGTAGAGGTGGTCGTCGCCGCTCTTGCCCGTGACGATGGCGATCTCCTCGCCGTCCGCGAGCGGCCGCGCGAGGTCGCGGATCTCGTCGCCAACCCGCACTGCCAGCGCGGCCTTGGCGAGGCCCGGGCCGATGGCGGCGGCGGCGTCGTGTCCGGTTGCCCCCTCGGGCAGATCCAGCCGGTTTCCATCGGGAAGGACGACGTGCATGCGGCGCGCGATGCTAGCAACGCGTCCGCCGGGGGCCGGACCCCTCTTGCGCGCCAGCATGGACGGGCGGAAGATGCGAGACGTGATGCGGTGGATTCTCTGCGGTTCGTCACCCACCCCGGTGACGCGGCGGGTGGTGCCGGCGATCCTGGTGGCGCTGGTACTGGCGCTGTTCGGCACCGTGCTCATCGTGTGGACGCCCGACGTGCCCGGCCATGGCTGGATCCGGGCCACCTACGTGCTGTTCGTGGTGGTGGCGCTCAAGCTGCCGCTGCTGGCGATCCTCTGGTGGCTCATCGCGCGCAACCCCGAGTGGCCGGGCAAGCGGCCCACGTGGCTGCCCGCGGAGCAGGCGGAGATCCTCGCCTACCTCGAGAAGGAGTCCCACCGGGCCGCGCAGCTGCCGGACGCGGTGGAGCGGCTGGAGTACCTCTCGCAGGAGGCCTGGCACGTGGCCGACCGCCTTGACGGCGAGGCCAAGGTGGACGCCCTCACCGTGGCGCTGCGCATCGACCTGGTGCGCGAGCGCGCCCGCCGGGAGCGCAGCGAGCACTGACGCCGCGCGCCGCCGCGAGACGGCGGCGCCTACCAATGTGCCGATGAGGGACGTGATGGCCATGGCCGCCACGCCCCAGAACAGCACGCGGGCGGCGGCGCGCACCACGGGCGCGCCGCCGAGCTTCGCCCCCGTCGCGCCCAGAACGATGAGGCCGATCACGGTGACCACCACGGTCACCCATATGCGCTCGGCCTGTCCGTACGGCGGCAGCACCGCGAGCAGTGGCAGCAGGGCGCCGATCGCGAACGACAGGGCAGACGCCACCGCCGCCTGCAGCGGGCGCGCCTTGGCGTAGTCGGTGATGCCGAGCTCCTCGCGGGCGTGCACGGCGAGCGCGTCCCCCTTCGAGAGCTCCTCCGCGACCTCCCGGGCGAGCCGCGGCGAGAGGCCCCGCTCCTCGTAGATGCCGGTGAGCTCGTCGAGCTCCCCCGCGGGGTCGTCGGCGAGCTCGCGCGTCTCGCGGGCGATATCCGCGCGCTCGGCATCGCGCTGGGAGCTCACCGACACGTACTCGCCCGCCGCCATGGACATCGCGCCCGCGACGAGGCCGGCGATGCCCGCGGTCACCACCGCCCCGCGATCGGCGCCCGACGCGGCCACGCCGAGGATGAGGCTGGCGGTCGAGACCAGGCCGTCAGTGGCGCCGAGCACCGCCGCCCGCAACCAGCTGGTACGGCCGGTGGCGTGCTGCTCGAGGTGCGACGGCAGGATGACCATGGGGCCCAACGGTAGTGCCCCGAATTGCGAACATCCGGTAAAGAATCCCCCGGACTGACACCATAAGGCTTGTACTCGCAAGGGTGGCCTGCCACATTACGTCTATGCACTCAATCTCTTCGTGAGGTTGATCTGCATGGCGGTACTGAGCGGCGGACGCTCCGAGATCGGGGGGTCTCGGTCAGCGCGGGAATCGGGGGGTTCCCCGCGCCGTCCGCCGCCGTCCGCTTCCTGCGATGCTTCACCTCGTGAACGGGGTGGGCATCCGCGTGGGCAGGGCCGCTGAGGCCCTCCTCGCCGCGAACTGGCGCGAGGGCACCTCGCGCGACGGCGTGGCCTACGGCTACACGTGCCCTGACGGCGCGAAGTACCCCTACCAGTGGTTCTGGGACTCCCTCATGCACGCCCTGGCGTGGAACGAGGTGGACCCGCAGCGCGCGGCCACCGAGCTGCGATCCCTCGCGTCCGTGCAGCAGCGCGACGGCCTGATCGGCCACACGATCTTCTGGGATGGCCCCGTCCGCCTTGCGCGCCTGGTCTTCTACAACGTGCGCGCACGATCGGACATGGCCACATCCACGATCCAACCGCCCTTCCTGGGCTGGGCGTGGGCCGAGGTGGCCGAGCGGCTGGGCGATGCGGCGTTCGCTGAGCAGGGACGCCAGGTCGTGCGGGACTACAACGCATGGATCGAGCGCGAGCGCGTCGACGCCACCGGGCTCGCCTGGGTCATCCTCCCCGACGAGACCGGCTGCGACGCATCGCCGGTGTTCGACCGGGCGCTCGGCTGGCGCCGCCACGGCACCCCGGGATTCGCCGTGCTCGTGGACGAGGCCCGTCGGCAGGGCTACTCGTTCCGGCGCATCCGCGCGCGCGGCGGGTTCACGGCGGCCTGCCCGTTGGTCAATACCTCCCTGGCCCTCGGCTACCTCGGGCTCCACGCCCTCGGTGAGCCCGGCGCCCGCGAGCGCGCCCGCGAGATCACCGATGCGATCGTGGAGCACCTCTGGGATGAGCAGTCGGGCATCTTCCGGCTCGCCGGCCCGGACGGGCTGCCGGTGCCCGTGAGCGCCTGGCAGGGCCTCGCCCCCGCGGCGCTGCCCGACCTGCCCGAGGACATCCGCGCCCGCATCGTGGACGACTGGCTCATGCGAGACGACCGCTTCTGGCCGGCGCATCCCGTGCCGTCGGTGAGCCTTGACGACCCCACGTTCATGCCCGGTGACGGACGGATCATCCCGCAGTACTGGCGCGGGCCGTCGTGGCCATTCACGCCGCCCTTCATGGTTCCCGCGCTGCTGCTGGCGGGGCGGCGTGCGGAGGCCGCCGTGCTGGTGTCGCGCATCGAGGAGCGCCTCGACGCGCAGGGCTTCCGGGAGTACACCGATCCGCTGGACGGCACGGGCATGGGCGCACGGGCATTCACCTGCCAGGCCGTCGTCCTCGCCCTGCACGCATGGCTGGACCGCGCGCCCATCCCGGTGCGCGCGGCGGAGGGCTAGCCCCGGAGCGACCGCCGGAGCGCGAGCACGCGGTCGAGCGAGGCCTCGGCCTCGGCACGCGGGATGCGCCCGGACGCCATGGCCGACGCCACCCCGCGCATGCCCTTGGCCGCCTCGGCCTCCGACGTCGCGACGATCACCAGGTCCATGCCGGCGACGGCCGACCCCGCTGATGCGCCGGCGGTGCCGCCGTACGGGCGCAGCGCCGGGGTGTCGATGGCATCGGTGATGGTGACGCCCCGGAACCCGAGGCGATCACGCAGGAGGCCGCGCACCACCGAGGTCTCGAGCAGCGCGGGTCGCGGCGCCAGCGCGGTGAAGATGATGGACGACACCATGATCATCGGCACGTCCGCGGCGATCACCGTGCGGAAGGGCTCCATCTCGCGCTCCAGGGCGGCGCGTGAGGCGGTCACGCGCACGGCGGCGTCATCGGTGTTCACGCGCGCGCGGCCGAAGCCCGGGAAGTGCTTGGCCGTGGCCACGGCACCCGCATCAGCCAGCCCCTGCGCGAAGGCCGTGCAGTCGGCCGCCACCCCGGCCGGGGTGGTGCCGAACGCGCGGCCGTCTCGGAAGAGGTCTCCCGCGCGCTGGGCTACGTCGCACACCGGGGCGAGGTCGGCATTCACCCCCGAGCGCAGCATGGCCCGGCCCGTGGCCGCCCCCTCGGCGCGAATGCCCGCGGGGTCGAGCCGCGCGCCCATGCGTGCCGCGCTCATGGTGGGCGGTGCCCATGCCATGCGCTTCACGAGGCCGCCCTCCTGGTCCACCGTCACCAGCAGGGGCTCATCGAGCCCGGCAGGACGCGGGATCGACTGCAGCTGGCGCGTGAGGCGGCCCAGCGTCGCGCGGTTCGGGGCGTTGCGGCTGAACAGGATCACGCTGCCCACTTCACCGCGTGCGATCGCCGCGCGCATCGTGGCGCTCACCGTGGTGCCGTCCACCGGCCAGGTGATGCGCTGTCCGGCGAGCTGCGCCGTGGTGGGTTCCGCCACGGCGGCGGCGGGCACGAGCGCGCAGGCAACCACGGCGAAGGCGGCGGCGAGGCCGCGCCGGGCGCCGCGCCCAGATGTCCGCGCCGTCATCACGACACCGTCGCCCACCCGACCGCGGTGCCGAAGGAGTTCTTCTGGGCGAAGAGAGGGTTGGTCGCGCTCTCGGCCGATGCCGCATTGGTGGGGATGCGCCTCACCACCACCAGTTCGATGTTCGACTGCGCGGGCATGCCCTTGGTGCGCGGCAGGTACGACACCAGCACGAGGCGGGCGTCCTTGCGCCCGAGCCCGGTGGAGTCGGATCCCTCGAAGCGGAACTCCTTCGCGGTGGGCCATGACACCACGGGCGCGCTGAAGTCCTTGCCGGTGAGCGTGCGGTAGCCGAGCGTCGATCCCGGCAGCTGCGACAGGCGCTTCTGATTGCGCTTGTCGCGGAAGATGAACGTGAGGTTCGTGCGGCACCACGACTCGGCGTCCTCGTAGATGCGCAGGCGCGAGAGCACCCTGACCGCCTTGGTGCCATCCGGGGCCGCCTGGTTGCGCGCGCTTCGCGGGCCCTGCTGGTAGAAGGTCTGCGTGCAGGCATCGGGCAACGACGAGGTGGTGGCCGTAGCCGTGGCCGGTGGGGGCGTGGCGCCTGATGACGACACCACGGCAGCGGAGGCCGAGTAGGCGGTGGCGCGCGGCAGCCCGCTGAAGGTGGCGGTGCCGGCCGAGAGCGCCACGGTGGCCGTGGCCCCGCCGGGGCTGAGCGTCACGCGCACCTGCGGGTCGCGCCACGGGCATGGCGCCGTGTCGGGATTCCACGTGACGGACACGCTGTTGCGGCCACCGGTCGCGGTGATGGCCGTGGGCGAGGTGATGGTGTCGCAGATCCAGTCACGCGTCGCCTGCACCTTCGCGTAGACCCCGGGGTACGCCGGGTCCCCGCACGGGGGCCCGCCTCCGTATGGCTCGCCACCGAAGCTCGTGACTCCAATGAGCACGCGCCGCCCATTGATGTCGACGGCCAGGGGTCCGCCGGAGTCGCCCAAGCACGTGTCATTGGACGTTCCGCTGGTGGGGAAACCGCCGGCGCAGAGCATCGACGCTGGGTCGAACAGCGCCCCGTAGGCCGCGCACTGGGCATCGGCGAGCACGGGAACGCCCCCGGCGATCGACTGGAGGATGTACGGGAGGGGGCCTGTGCCGTACTCGTCCATGCTGCCCCACCCCGCGATGCGTCCGTTACTGGCGCCGGTTGGCGTTGCAGCGCGCGCCGCGGCGATGGCGGCATCATCGCTGGGAGCCGGCAGCGACACGGGCGGGGCGGAGCTGGGCCCCGGCAGTCGCAACAGCGCGAAGTCCCAGGCTTCGCCGCTGGAGGAGTAGCCCGGATGCAGCCGCGTCGCATCGGCGACCTGGCCTGATGGCAGCGCAAGCGTGTCGAACGCGCCCGGGTACAGCGTGAACGATGCGATGGGGACGCCGGACGGGGTGAACGTGCAATGGGCTGCCGTCAGGACCCAGCGTGAGGAGACCACCGACCCGCCGCACAGGCTGCCAGTCGGGTACACGAGGGCGATGAAGGGCCACTCCGACTGCACGGCACCGGTGGGCGATCCGACGATGCGGGTACTCACTCCGGGGGATGCCGCCGATGCCTGCGCGAACCCACCGGCGCTCGCGAGGAGTCCGAGCGCAATGGCCGTCGAAAGGAGTCGTCGCACCGGGCGAACGTTACAGCCGGGTCCTTCCCCGTAGGCTCCCGCGAGGCGTGTGGCCGTGCATCGCGCGGTGCACGTCGCACAGGCGCTGTCCCGGGCAGCGCCGCATCACCCTCGACGGCATGAATGGAGCCCTGCATGAGCGATGACGACCGCACTCTCGTCGCCGATGGATTCACCGAGACGGCATCCGACTACGAGGACGCCGTGCGGTTCAACATCGAGGGAGGCCAGCGCCTGGTGATGTCAATACCGGCCGGCCACTACGACGACGTGCTCGACGTCGGCTGCGGAACGGGCTGGACC
>SXZC01000071.1 GCA_005788075.1 Actinomycetota bacterium | reverse complement strand
CGCGTGGAGGCGTTCACGTAGACCACCGCCGAGTCGACGCCCTGCTGGAAGGCCCGGGCGGCATCGAGCGACCGCGTGACGATCGCCTCGCTGTGGCCCGACCCAAAGCGGTTGACGTGGTCGACGGCCTCGTCCACCGACCCGACGATCCCCACGGAGAGGATGAGGTCGAGGAACTCCGTGGCGAAGTCCTCGTCGGTTGCCTCGGCGACGTCATCGGCGAGGCCATCGAGGTGGCTTCGCACCTCGTCCGACACCCTGAGCTCCACGCCCTCGGCGAGCAGGGCGTCGGCGACGCGCGGCAGGAACTCCGCGGCCACGTCACGGTGCACGAGCAGGGTCTCGCACGCGTTGCACACGCCGGGGCGCTGCACCTTGGCGTTCACGGCGATGGCCAGGGCGTCGTCGAGGTCGGCGTCGGCATCCACGTACACGTGGCAGTTGCCCGACGCCGCGTAGATGACCGGCACGCGGGCGTTCTGCTGCAGGTAGGCCTTGAGGTCCTCGCCGCCCCGGGGGATGACCAGGTCGACCTTGCCCTCGGCCTGGATGAGCCGGAGCATCTCGTCGCGGTCGGTGCCGAGCATCGTCACGGCGGCAGGGGGAACGCCCGCGCCGGCGATGGCGCTCGCCACCACCTCGCCCAGCACCTCGTTGGACCGCGCCGCGATGCGGCTGCCGCGCAGCACGATGGCGTTGCCGCTCTTGAGCGCCAGGGCGGCCGCGTCGGTGGTCACGTTCGGCCGGCCCTCGTAGATCACACCGATCACGCCGAGCGGTACCCGTGTCTCCACGATCTCAAGGCCGTTGGGCACGCGCCACCCGCCGGTGATCGTGCCCACGGGATCGGGCAGCGCCGCAACCGCGCGGATGGCCTCGGCCATGCCCTCGATGCGCGCCTGGTCGAGCATCAGCCGGTCCACCATGGCCGCCGGCGCGTTGGACTTCCGGGCGTCGGCCAGGTCCTCGGCGTTCATGGCGATGATGGCCTCGGAGCGGGCGACCAGCGCCTGCGCCACGGCCTCGAGCACCTGCACCTTCGCGCCGGGGGACATGCGCGCCAGCACCCGTCCCGCGGCACGGGCCGCGTCGAGGCGCTCGTCGAGGGATGCCTGGGTGGTGGTCATCGCCGGTTCACGCTATCGCACCGCCGGCGCGAAGCGGTCGCGGTGGATCACCTCAGCGGATCCGCCGGACAACAGCACGAGCGCGTCCTCGGAGTGCATGCCGCGCACGGCGCGGATCTCCTCCGCCGAGAGGTCGGCGATGCCCTTGCCCACCTCACGGCCGTCAGGCCCCACCACCAGCACGGCCTCGCCGGCCGGAAACGCCCCATCGCAGGCCACCACGCCCACCGGCAGCAGCGAGGTTCCCTTGTCGATGAGCGCGCGCACCGCCCCGGCATCCACCACCACGCGCCCCTGCGCCGGCTTGGCATGGCGGAGCCACATCTTGAAGGCCCCCTCGGACCTGCCGGACGGCGCGAAACGCGTGCCCACGGCGTCGCCGCCCACGGCCGCGGAGATCACGCCATCATCGTCGCCGCTCGCGATGATGCACTCGGTGCCGCTTCCGGTGGCCATGGCCACGGCGGCGAGCTTGCTCGCGATGCCGCCGCGCCCGCGGCCCGACCCCGGAAGGTCGGCGAGCGCGATGTCGTCGAGCGCCGTGCCCGCGGGCACGGCGTCGATGCGCACCGGCGCCCCGTCACCTGGCCCGGAGAGGCCATCGCGATCGGTGAGCAGCACCAGCAGGCGCGCCCGCAGGAGGATCGCCACCTGGGCGGCGAGCACGTCGTTGTCCCCGAACGTGAGCTCGTCGGTGGCGGTGGTGTCGTTCTCGTTGATCACCGGGACGGCGCCCAGCGCCACGAGGCGCTCGAGCGTGTTGCGGGCGTTCAGGTACGAGGCCCGGTGCTCGAGGTCGGCCGACGTGAGCAGCACCTGCCCCGGCACCACGCCGTGGCGCCCGAACTCCTCGATGTACCGCGAGAAGAGCGCGCCCTGGCCCACGGCCGAGGCCGCCTGGAGGTCGGGCAGCGCCTCGGGGCGCGATGCGAAGCCCAGGGTGCCGAGCCCGCACGCGATGGCGCCGCTCGACACCAGCACCGGGCGGAGGCCAGCGGCCCGCAGCGCCGCGACATCGGCCACGCGGCGCGCGAGCACCTCCTCGCGCAGGGCTCCCTGCCCGTCCACGAGCGTGGACGAGCCCACCTTGATGACGATGACATCGCTCATGACAACCATCGGATGAGTTCGTCGCGCAGGGCCGCGATCCCCTCCCCCGTCTCGGCCGAGGTGGCGAAATCGGCCTGGGGAGGCGCCGGGGCGAGGTCGCATTTGGTGCCCACCACCACCTCGCGCGCCCCCTCGGGCATGTACCGCGCCACGCCCGCGCGCACCCGTGCAAGGCGCTCGGCGGGATCCTCGGGATCCGAGGCATCGAGGCAGTGCAGCACCACCGCGGCGCGCTCGAGCTGCCCCAGCGCGGCGCCGCGGCGCTCGGTGCCATCCGCGGCGAGGCCCGGGAGGTCGGCCACGAGGTGGATGACCCCGAAGGCGTCCTCGAGCGGGCCGAGCGCGGGCTCATCGGTGGTGTGCGGATACGGGGCCACCGTGGCGTTCGCGCCGGTGAGGGCATTGAGCAGGGCGGTCTTACCCGAGTTCGGCAGGCCGATGATCGCCACCGCCACCGGCAGGCGCATCTCCAGCGTGATCCAGGCCTCTTCGCCGTCCTCGCCCGGGATCGTCGTGCGCGGGGCGCGGTGGGTGGACGAGCGGAAGGCGCGGTTGCCCACGCCGCCGATGCCGCCGCGCGCCACCGGCACCGTGTCACCCGGCTCCATGAGCATGGCCACCTCGTGGCCATCGCGCAGCACTCGCGTGCCCGGCGGCACGTGCACCTCGAGGGCGTCGCCATTCCGCCCGTGGCGGTTGCGCCCCTCTCCTGCGGCACCTGCCTGCGCCTTGTGGTGCACACGCGTGCGAAACGGGGTGAGGTCGGTCAGTTGCTCATCGGCGATGAGCAGCACGTCGCCGCCGCGCCCGCCGTTGCCCCCATCGGGGCCACCCTTCGGCGTGTGCGCCTCGCGGCGGAACGACAGGCAGCCGTGGCCGCCGCGTCCGCCCTGGACGTGGATCTTGACCCGGTCGGTGAAGGACACGGCGCGGGGCGAATCCGCCCCGACCCGGCTCAGCCCGCCGGGGCCTCCACGGGATGCACGGACACGAAGCGGCCCTTGTGGCCGTTGCTGAACTCCACGCGGCCGGAGACGGTCGCGAAGATCGTGTGGTCGCGACCGAGGCCCGCCCCGTTGCCCGGCTTGAACACGGTGCCGCGCTGGCGCACGATGATGGAGCCGGCCGGGACGACCTGGCCCGCGAACACCTTCACGCCGCGGCGCTTGGAGTTGGAGTCACGACCGTTGCGGCTGGAGCCGCCACCCTTCTTGTGAGCCATTCCTAGCCCCCGATTCCGGTGATGCGCACGCGCGAGAGGCGCGAGCGGTGGCCCATCTTGCGCTTGCTGTCCTTCTTGGCGCGGTAGGTGAACACGGTGATCTTGGGGCCGAGCACGTGCTCCTCGACCTCGGCGGTCACCGTGCCGCCGTCGCTGATGCCGTCGGTGCCACCGGTGGCCAGCACCCGCGGCGAGATGGTCTCGCCCGGCTCCGCGGCCACGCGGTCGACGACGATGCGCTCACCCTCGCGCACCCTGTATTGCTTGCCCCCAAGGGCGATCACGGCGTAATCAGCCACGTTCTCTCCACGTACGTCGATGCGCCCGGCTCCGGACGCGATCGGGGACAGTAGCGAAACCGCCCCTCACGCGCCACGGCCAGCGGTGCCCGCCCCTCCTATTCGGCGGCGGCCTCCGCCGGCGCCTCGGCCGCGGCCTTCGACCGGCTGCGGGCGCGGGTGCGCCCCGATGCCGACGGCTTGGCCGCCGCGCCCGCCACGCGTGCCGACCCCGGCGCCATCGAGCCGTCGCGCTCGAGCGTGATGGACACCCCGAGGTCCTCCTCGATCTCCGAGAGCGCCGCATTGCCGTCGGCCTGCAGGAAGTCCGCCACCTCCGGATGCACGGCCACCGACACCGGCGATTCGGCGGAGGCGCCGATGAGCAGGCGGATCTGCCGCTCGGCGTCGATCGCGTGGGTCTCGGCGCTCACCACGAAGCCCTGCCCCCCGCACGTGGGGCAGGCGCGGGTCATGATCTCGCGCGCCCCGTCGCTGATGTTCTGGCGCGTCATCTGCACCAGGCCCAGGGGCGAGATCTCCACCACGAACGTGCGGCTGCGGTCCATGGCGAGGGCGTCGTTCAGCGCCTTCGTGACCGCGCGCCGGTTCTTGGCGTCATCCAAGTCGATGAAGTCGATGACGATGATCCCCCCGAAGTCGCGCACACGGCGCGTCCGCAGGACCGG
>SXZC01000070.1 GCA_005788075.1 Actinomycetota bacterium | reverse complement strand
TCGGAGGACAAGGTCGTGTTCACCGAGGTGGGCTACAACTCGCGCCTCGACGAGATCCAGGCCGCGGCCGTGAACATCTTCCTCCCGCACGTGGACGACTGGAACGACCGACGCCGGCAGGTGGCCGACTGGTATCGCGAGGCGGGGCTCGGCCAGTACGTCACGCTCCCCGAGGAGCGCGACGGGGTGCGCCACATCTACCACCTCTACGTGGTGCGGCATCCCGAGCGCGACCGCCTGCGCGAGCTGCTGGTGGAGGACGGCATCGGCGCCGTCGTCTACTACGGCATCCCCATGCACCTGCAGCCGGTGTTCAAGGGGCTGGGGTACTCGAAGGGCGACCTGCCGGTGGCGGAGGAGTGGGCCGACACCGGCCTCGCGCTGCCGATGCACCCGAACCTCACGCGCGAGCAGGTGGACGAGGTGGTCGCGGCCGTCGGCCGCGCCGTCGAGCGCATCTAGGACGACCGGGGGAGGCCCCATGCGGGTCTGGGTCGACTGCACCAACTCACCGCACGTGCTGATCTTCCGGCCGCTCATCCGCCGGATGGAGGAGCGCGGCCATGAGGTGGTCGTCACGTCACGCGACTTCGCGCAGACCATCGGGCTGCTCGACAAGTACGGCATCCCGCATCGCACCATGGGCGCGCACGGCGGCGGCGGCCTGGCGGGCAAGGCCCGGGCCATGACGTCCCGCTCGGCGCAGCTGGCGCGCATGGTGCGATCCGAGCAGTTCGACGTGGCCGTGGCGCACGGAAGCACCGACCAACCACTGGTTGCGCGCCTCGCGGGCATCCCGCAGGTGACGATGTTCGACTACGAGCACGCCGCGGCCATGCATCACTCCAACGGCCGGCTGGCGTCGCGGGTGCTCGTGCCGGATGCCATCCCCGAGTCGGCCCTCGCGCGCTACGGCATCCGCCCGCCGAAGCTCATCCGCTACCCGGGCCTCAAGGAGGAGTACTACCTCGCCGACTACCCGCCCGACCCCGCGGCCGTGGTGGATGAGCTCGGGCTCGACGAGGACAAGGTGATCGTGGTGCTGCGGCCGCCGCCGGAGGTCACGCTGTATCACCGCGGGGCATCCACCGACGTGTTCGCGCGCGTGGTGGACATGCTCGAGGCGCAGGCCGATCGCGTGCAGGTGGTGGCGCTGCCCCGCATCGACGAGCAGCGCCAGGCCCTGCGTGGCCGAGGGGTGATCGTGCCCGAGCACGCCGTTGACGGGCCGGGCCTCATCGCGGCGTCCGACCTGGTGATCAGCGCCGGGGGCACCATGAACCGCGAGGCGGTGGCGCTGGGCGTGCCCGCCTACAGCCCGTTCGCGGGTCGCCTCGGCGCCGTGGACGCGCGGCTCATCGAGGACGGGCGACTGCACCGCCTGGACGATCCCGATGCGGTGGCGCTCGTGAAGCGGGAGCGCGAATCCGCCCCTCCCATGCGGGATCCTGAGATCCTCGTCGACCTGATCCTGGGTGCCTCTGCAACAGGGCGTGCGGGCATCCGGCGGCCCTCCAATAGAGTGACGGGTCGATGAGCATGCGCATCGGCAGCCTCGCCCTGCGGGGATACCTGCATCGTCTCGGCCAGGTCTCGGTGGACCTCGTGCTGATCGCGCTCGCGTGGTGGCTGGCGTTCGTGGTGCGCTTCGACGGCGACCCGCCCGGGCGCTACGAGCGGCTGTTCCTCATCACCGTGGGCGTGGTGGTGGGCATCAAGCTCATCACCTTCATCGCGTTCCGGCTCTACACGCGGTGGTGGCGCTTTACGGGCATCCAGGAGCTCGAGCAGATCCTGCTCGCGTGCCTGGTGGCGAGCGGCCTGGTCACCCTCGCGCTCACGCTGTGGCGCCCCGAGGGCTACGAGGCCGTGCCGCGCGGCGTGTTCGCGCTCGACTTCCTGTTCACGGTGGTGCTCATCGGCGGCGTGCGCTTCCTCGTGCGCTCGGTCATGGAGCGCGCCTCACGCGGCGCGGCCGTGGGCCCTGGCCGGCCGGTCATCATCTGCGGCGCGGGCAATGCGGCCAACTCGCTGCTGCGCGACATGCGCGCCAACGCCGCGCTGGCCTATACGCCGGTGGGCCTGATCGACGACGACCCGCGCAAGAAGGGCCTTCGCGTGGGCGGCGTGAAGGTGCTCGGCACCCGCGCCGAGTTGCCGCGCATCCTGCGCGAGACCCGTGCCCGCGAGGTGATCATCGCCATGCCGTCGGCGCCGGGCGCCGTGCGCAAGGACATCGTCGAGCAGTGCCGCTCGGCGAACGTGCGGGTTACCACCCTGCCCGGCCTTCCCGAGCTGATGAACGGCGAGGTGTCGGTGCAGAAGCTCCGCGAGGTGCAGGTGGAGGACGTCCTCGGCCGCGCGCCCGTGGAGATCGACATGGCGCGCGTGGCGCGCTACCTCAACGGGCGCCGCGTGCTCGTGACAGGCGCCGGCGGGTCGATCGGATCCGAGCTCTGCCGCCAGGTTGCCGCAGTGGGCCCGAGCAGCCTGGTCATCGTCGACCACGCCGAGAACAACCTCTTCGAGATCGACCTCGAGCTTCGCGACCGGGGCCATGCGCCCACGCCCGTGGTGGCCGACTGCCGCGATGCAGACCTGATGGAGCAGGTGTTCAGCGCGCACCGGCCCGAGATCGTGTTCCACGCAGCGGCCTACAAGCACGTGCCGATGATGGAGATCAACCCCATCCAGGCGATCGCCAACAACGCGCTGGCCACCGCCACGCTCGCCGACCTCGCCGTGCGCCACGGCGTCGAGCGCTTCTGCCTCATCTCCACCGACAAGGCCGTGGAGCCCAAGACCGTGATGGGCGGCACCAAGGCCCTCGCCGAGCGGGTGGTCGAGATGCATGGCCACGACGCCGGCACGCGCTTCGCCGCCGTGCGGTTCGGCAACGTGCTGGGCTCGTCCGGATCGGTGCTCCCGATCTTCAGGCGCCAGATCGCAGCGGGTGGTCCCGTGACCGTGACCCACCCCGACATGACCCGCTACTTCATGACGATCCCCGAGGCGGTGCAGCTGGTGATCGAGGCCACGGGCATCGCCGACGGCGGGGATGTCTTCGTGCTCGACATGGGGGAGCCGGTGCGAATCATGGATCTCGCCCACAACATGATCCGGCTCTCGGGGATGGAGCCGGGCCGCGACATCCAGGTGGAGGTCACCGGCGTGCGCCCCGGCGAGAAGCTGCACGAGGAGCTCTTCAACCTCGACGAGGAGGTGCGCCCCACGCGGTACGGCGGCATCCTCCGCGCCACGCGCCCGGCCCTCGACCCCGCGGTGCTCTCCGAGCGCATCACCGACCTGCGGGGCGCCGTGGTGACCGGCGACCCGGTCCATGCATCCCACGCGCTCTGGGCCACGCTCCGCGCCGGCAGGGAGCCGCTCGCGTCCGGCGAAACTGAGGACGTGCCGGCAATCGACGAGGGAGACGCACGATGAGCACCGCAGCCGTGACCACGCTGACAGGGCCCGACATCCTGCCCGCGGGCTGCGTGCACGTGCGCCCCGGCGGGGTGCTCTCCCGGGTGCGTCGCACCTGCGCCACGCACAAGTGCGACGCCCAGTGCGTCGGCCGCCGCTCCGA
>SXZC01000069.1 GCA_005788075.1 Actinomycetota bacterium | reverse complement strand
TGGGCGGCACATTCGACCCGCCGCATGACGGCCATCTCGCGCTCGCGCGCGCCGCGGCCGCGCAGCTGGCGCTCGACCGCGTGATGCTCGTGCCCGCCGCCCAGCCGCCGCACAAGCCCGGTGGGGCCACGATGCCCGCCGCGCAGCGCATCGCGATGGTGCGCGCCGCGGTGGAGGGCGACCCGGTGCTCGAGGCGTCGTCCGAGGAGGTCGACAGGCCCGGTCCCTCGTACACCGCCGACACGCTCGAGCGCATCGCCGCGGACAACCCCGGCGCCGAGCTCTGGTTCATCCTCGGCGCGGACCAGCTGGAGGGATTCCCGGGGTGGAGCCGGCCCGACCGCATCGTGGAGCTCGCGCGCCTTGCCGTGGCGTCGCGGCCCGGCGCGGGTGATCCCGCCATGGACTTCCTCGCCGGCGCGGTGGCCGCTGGGCGCGTGGACGTGGTGGACATGCCCGAGGTGCCCATCTCGTCCACGGACGTGCGCGCCCGCATCGCGGCCGGGGAGGATGTCTCGCATCTCGTGCCGGCCCCGGTGGCGGCGTTGCTGCATGCCGACACGGCGTCTTGATGGCCGCCGGGGGCGCGAGTAGCCTGAGCGAGTCGGATTGACCTACAGGGGAGACCCCTCGGACACCAGGGAACTCGCGCTCGCAGCCGCAGCCATCGCCTACGAGAAGAAGGCGGAGGACATCGTGCTGCTCGACATGCGCGGACTGGTGGACTACACCGACTTCCTCGTGATCTGCACGGGCCGCACGCCCCGGCAGACCAAGGCGATCTCGCAGGAGATCCGCCACCGGCTGAAGACCGACCTGGGGGTCACGCCGCGCAGGGTGGAGGGCGAGAAGGAGGGCGACTGGATCCTCATCGACGCCCTCGACATCGTCGTGCATGTGTTCACGCCCGAGGCCCGCGACTTCTACCGCCTCGATCGTCTTTGGCGCGAGGCCCCGCTCGAGCAGTTCGCGCCCTCCCCGGCCTGACGCCGGGGCTGCCACGGCGCGCGCCGTCGGTCTATACTTCACGCCGCACCCGGGGGATTAGCTCAGCTGGGAGAGCGCTACGCTGGCAGCGTAGAGGTCACCGGTTCGATCCCGGTATCCTCCATCGATAAAGGCTTCGCTGAGCGGGGCCTTTTCATTGCGGGGCCGCGAAGGCGGCCATGCGCGGGAACACCTCTCGCGCCTCGGGGAACAGCGTGCGCGCCATCGCGAAGTCATGGATGGCGCCATCCACCTCGATCACCTCGCAGGGCGTGCCGGCAGCCGTGCAGGCGGTGGCCCAGTCGCGGATCTCCGCGCTCATCAGCTCGGCGCCGCCTGATGTGATGAGCATGGGCGGAAGCCCGGCGGGGTCGCCGAATGCCGGGGAGATGAGTGGATCCCTCAAGTCGGTATCGCCGGCATAGGCGCGTGCGTACTCCCCGAGCCGCTCAGTGCCCAGCATGATGTCGGCGTCACTGCCGGCGATGAGGCCGGGGTTCGACATGGTGAGGTCGAGCCACGGCGACGACAGCACGAGGGCGCGGGGGATGGGATGCCCCTCATCGCGCATCCGCATGGCCGCCGCTACCGCCAGCCCGCCACCCGAGCTGTCGCCGGCCAGCACCCAATCCCCGTCCACCTCGCCACATGCCGACAGCACCTGCTCGAGCGAGGTGGGGTACCGGGCCTCCGGCGCGCGGTCGTACAGCAGCATGAGCCCCGCCATGCCCGTGGCGTCACTCATCGCGCACAGCCACTCCCAGTGCCCGGGACCGGGTCCGAACACGTGCGCGCCGCCATGCAGGAAGATGATGAGCCCGGTCGCCCGACGCTCCGGATGGATCATCGCGCCGGGCACCCCGGCTGCGACGATCGCCTCGATGGGGTGGGCTGCGGCCAGTGGCGCAGGCGCCTCGCGGGCATCGAACACCCGCAGGTCCGGGATCGGGGCCGCTGCCCCGCGGTAGCGGCGGCGCATCGCCGGCAGCAGCCACGGCGCCATCTGCATCTCGATGCTGCTCAGCGGAATACCCCCATGGTCGCGCGAGGACGGGTTGCAAGGTTATTGTGAGGACATGGGACACGGCCGCAGGGGGTCGCCACAATGGTCTGGATGATGGGAAGCCTGCCGGGTCACGCCCGATGAGCAACGCCGACGGAGGCATGCAGGGCGCTCCGCTCACCGCGGAGCAGGAGCGCGATCGGCTCATCGCCGTGCTGCAGGCGCAGGGCGATCTCCAGGATCTCTACATCCGCAACGGTGCCGACCGGGCCTGGTGGGACGCCGCCCTGCGCACCGCGATCGCACTCTCGGGGAGCCAGTTCGGGTTCCTCGGCCGCATCGAGGCCGACGAGCAGGGCAGCCCCTACCTGCACTCGCTTTCCATCACCGACATCGCATGGAATGAATGGTCGCGACAGGTATTCGACGAGTTCGCGGCCGACGGCCTGGAGTTCCGCAACCTCGACTCGCTCTTCGGCGTCACGGTGGCCACGGGTGAGCTCGTGGTGAGCGATGACCCGGCCACCGACCCCCGCCGGTGCGGGCTGCCGCCAGGGCACCCGCCCCTGGAGTCGTACCTGGGCATTCCGCTCCGGGACGGCGATGCCCTCATCGGCATGGTTGGCCTTGCCAATCGGGCGGGTGGATACGACCCCGCGCTTCAGGACGACCTTCGCCCCGTGCTGTCGGTGATCGCCACGATGGTGGCGCGTGACATCGCGGAGCGGCGCGCCGCTGCGGCCACGGCCGTGGCGGAGGAGCTTGGCTCGGCGGTGGAGCACCTCACGCGCGCCGAGCAGCAGCGTCTGGTCGTGGATGACGCCGTGCGGACCATTCTCGCCGCCGGTTCGCTGCCCGAGGCCGGCAGGGCCGCGGTGTCCGCGGTGCAGAAGCTCGTCCCGGGGATGAACGCCGGGCTGATGGCGGAGAGCCCCGATGATCCCCTCGGCCTCATCTGCGTGAGCGGCAGTGGTGAGTCGTTCGATCGCACGGAGTGCCTGGCGCTGCAGGGCGGCCGGCTGCACGTGAGCCTGCCGGGGCTGCGGCTCGACTCATGCCCGCATGTTGACCCGATGAACGCGGTGACCATCTGCTGCCCTGTCGCCACCGACAAGGATGAGTTCGGGCTGCTGGTGTGCTGCGCCCGGGATGTGGACGGCGATGGCGCCGGCCTGCGCGGCACGGAATTGGCAGAGTCGGTGGACCGGCTGGCCGGGGCGCTCGCCCAGGTGGCGCTCAGGGAGGACATCGCATCGCGCGCCCTGCGCGACCCCCTCACCGGCCTGCCCAATCGCCTCGCGCTGCTCCAGGGCGTGGAGCGCCGCCTGCGCCGCATCGACGCCGCCGCCCGCCCGTTCGGCGTGATGATCGTGGACCTC
>SXZC01000068.1 GCA_005788075.1 Actinomycetota bacterium | reverse complement strand
CGCCTGGGCGGCGTCGCGGGCCACCGACCTCAACCGATCGATCAGCGCGAACGGCGTCGGGCTCTACCGGCTCGGCCCGAAGGCCATCGAGGTGCTCTGCGTGCAGACCATCGCCGAGAAGGAGTCCCTCGACGCGAAGACATGGAAGATCGTGCAGGGCGCTTGCGCGCGGTGGCTCAGGACGGGTGAGCAGTAGGGCTCAGGACGGGCGAGCGCCCCGGCTCATGAGAAGGTGCAGGCCGTGTTCTGCACGGTGCCGTTGGGGCAGGTGGTGAGGCCCCAAGATCCGCTGCCGCCGATGGTGGGAACTCCCGTCGCGCCGGTGAAGTTCGCGCCCTGGAACCGCACGCCGCTCCCGCTGCCGGGGAAGGCTGTCGCGGCGAGGTTCGCCCGGGCGAACACGCTGTAGTCGAAGTGGCCGTCGCTCTTGAAGGTGGTGCCCGCGAGGTTGGCCCCCGTGAAGTCCACCTGGATCCAGTGCTTGTCAGCCGCCGACAGGTTGACGCCGGCGAGGTCGAGGCCGGACATGTTGGTGAGCACGCTGACGGGGTTCTGGCTGAGCGATCCCTGGGCGCTGCTTCCGAGGGGTGAGTTGACGAGGCTGCCATCGAACGACGCGTTCGTGAGCGTGGCCCGCGCCACACTGGACTCGCGCAGATCGGCTCCACCGAGCGTGGCCGAGGTCAGGTTGGCATCGGTGAAGTTGGCGCCCGCCGCGGTGGCGTTGGCGAGCGAGGCGCTCACGAGCCGGGCCCCCGAGAGGTTCGCGCGCGAGAGGTCGGCATTCGCGAAGTCGAGCCCGGTGAGCACCTGGGCCTTGAGATCGGCCTCCACCAGGTTGACGCCCTCGCCGATGAGGTAGCCACCCACCACCCATGTGCTCGCCGGCAGGCGCGTTCCCGCGCCGTTGGCAAGCCCCCCGGACCTCAGGCCGTCATAGGTGGCGTTGCGGAGATCAGCCCCCGTGATGGTGGCGTTCGTGAGGACGGCGTTCGACAGGTTGGCGTAGCCGAGCACCGTGCCGGTGAGGTTGGCGCCGGTGAGGTCGGCGCCGTCGAGCGCCACGGAGTTCTGTGAGTTGCCGCCGAGCGCCGCAGAGGTGAGGTTCGCGCCCTTCAGCGTGGCTCCCGAGAAGGTGGCCGCGCGCCCGCTCACGCGCGAGAGGTTGGCGCCGGTGAGGTCCGTGCCCGACATCGTGGCCGCGGTGAGGTTGGCGCCGGTGAGGTTGGCGTTCACGGCGCTGCTCGCCGTGAAGGTGGCGCCCACGAGCGACGCCCCGGTGAGGTTGGTGCCCCCGAGGGTGCTGGTGGTGATGGTGGCGCCGGCGAGGTTGGCGTTGCCCATGGCGGCGTTGGTGAACGTGGATGCGTAGGCCGTGGCGCCGGTGAGCAGCGCCCCGGTGAGCGTGGCGCCGGTGAGGTTGACCGCCGTGAGGGTCTGGCCGATCAGGTTGGCGCCCGTGAGGTTGGCGCCGGGACCCATGAGGTAACCGGTGTTTAGCTGCCAGCCGGTGGGCAGCGAGTTGGGCGTGCCCGACACGGATCCGCTCACGATGCCCGTGACCGTGGCGCCGTTCACCGAGGCACCGCCCATGCGCGCGCCGGTGACGATCGCATTGGTGAGGTTGGCCCTGCCGAGCTTCGCATTGGTGAGCGTGGCCCCGGTGAGGTTGGCGCCCTTCAGGTTCGCGCGCGTGAGGTTGGCGCCCTTGAGGTTGATGCCCTTCAGGTTCTTGCCGGCCAGGTTGCGCTTGGCCAGGTTCACCCCGGCGCAGTTCGCCTTGGGCGCGGGCTTGCAGGTCTTCTTCTTGGCGGCCGTGGCTGCGTCGGCGCCGAGGAGGCCACCGATCAGCAGCGCGCCGATGGCGAGCGGCGTCGCCGAGCGCCTGGGGAGGGCGTAAGGGGTCATGGGAGGACGATACGCCCGCCGGTGGCACGCGCCAACCGGCGGGGCATCATCGCGACGCGGCTAGTTGGTCTCGCAGGCCGGCTCGTAGATGGCGGCGGGCACCTGGTCGCCCGGGGCCTTGCACACCGTGGCTCGGTCCTTGGGGATCCAGAACTGGCCCTCGGCCTCGAACACGACCGTGCCGGTGACGGCCTCATCGCCGGTCCCGGCGTTGATGAAGGCGTATGCCCATCCGTCCGCGCACTCGAACGACGAGGAGTCCTCGAGCACGACCTTCTGGTTCTCGTAGCCCGGTGAGTCCTGCGCGGCCTTCTCGATGGCTGCGGCATCGCAGGTGGCCGTGCCGCCGACCTTCTGGTCGGTGCTGGTGGAGCTGGTGGCCGTCTCGGCCTTTGCGGTGGTGTCGGATGCGGTGTCCGACGACGATCCGCAGCCCGCGACGAGCGCGCCCGCGGCCAGGAGTGCGACCACGAGGCCGCCGATGCGTGAAGTAGTCATGGCGCGAGGCTACTCGCCAGCCCGGAGGCTCCCGTAGGCTGGTCATGTGGACGATCTGGCACTCCTCCGTCGATTCGAGCCCATCCTGCGCTTCAACCGCGTGGAGCTCTTCCTGCCCTCCGACACCGGTGCGTTCGTGGCCGCGTGCTCGCTGTGGCAGCGCCTGCCCGATGGAACCGAGGAGAAGATCGCGGAGCCCGGCGACCTCGACCTCGACCGCCTCGCGGCGATCTCGCGCGAGCACGCGGCCGACACGCTGCACCTGCTCTACGTGCAGGAGCCGCTCACGCGCAAGCAGTTCCACCAGTGGCGGCACGAGGGCCATGGCGAGGCAATGCCCGGCGCCAGCAGGTTCTCGCAGGTGGGCATCACCGGGCGCATCATCGACGCGCTCTTCCGGCTCACGCTCCTCTTCCGGGGTCGCGTGCCGCGGGGATCGGTGGCGGCCGGCGAGATCACCTACCGCGACAGCATCGCGGCGGCGGGCACCCCCTACTACGGCCGGGTATCGCGCGAGGCCGGCTGGACGATCCTTCAGTACTGGTTCTTCTACCCCATGAACGACTGGCGATCGTCGTTCCACGGGATCAACGACCATGAGGCCGACTGGGAGAACCTGATCGTCTACGCCGCGCCTGACGAGGACGGCGTGCTGCAGGCGCGATGGGTGGCGTTCTCATCGCACGACGCAGAGGGCGACGGCCTCCGGCGCCGGGTGGACGACCCCGACCTCGAGTGGGAGGGCGACCACGTGGTCGCCTATCCGGGCGCCGGCTCGCACTCGCACACGCCCAACGCGATGGATGAACTCGTGCGGGTGGATCCCCCGGTGATGCGTGGGTTCGTGCGGTGGTTCCGGCGCATCCTGCGCGCGCTCACGCCCTGGGGTGATCACACGTCGGTGGACGACGGCTTCGGAATCCCCTTCGTCGACTACCACCGTGGCGACGGCGTGTCGGTGGGCCCCGGGGGCGACCGGGAGTGGACGCCGGTGGTCATCGGGGACGATACGCCGTGGGTGCGCGACTTCAGCGGACGTTGGGGCCGCGACTCCCGTGACAGGTTCGGCGGCGAATCGGCGCCCACGGGACCGAAGCATGAGCGCGATGGCATCGACCGCATGCGATGGGAGGACCCTCTCGGCTGGGCTGGCATGCAGAAGGTGGATCCCGACCCGCGTGCACCGGCCCGCGCCGTGACCGAGCGCCTGGCAACCATCAACGCGCGCATCCGTGGGATCGACGATGAGGTCGCCATGCTGCGCACCGCGTCGCGACGCGAGTACTCCGAGCTGCGCGCCCTGGATGCCGACGTGGTGACCCAGGCGCTGGCCAAGGACCGGCGCGAGGACCTGCATCAGCGCGATGAGGCGATGCTGGCGCTGCGCGACGAACGGCGCCACCTCACCGCCGAGCGCGACGCCCTCGAGGCGGCCGACCGCCGGGGGCTGCCCCTGGAAGCACCGCGCGCGCACCTCGGCGTGGAGTCGGTGCCCGACGAGGCACACGACGAGCCGGCCAACGTGCGCAGCCGCCTGCTGCGCATCTGGGCCGCCGTCAGCACGCCGCTGCTCATGATCATCATCGTGTGGCTGCTCGTCGGCGTGGGATCCGGCTACTACTGGGTCGGGGCGATCGTTGGCGTGCTGCTGGTGATGGGATTCGAGGCGCTGGCGCGCCGGCGACTGATCTCGTTCATCGTGTGGGTGGTGATCATCGCCATCGGAACGAGCATTGTCATCGGCCTGCTCGAGCGCTGGCAGTGGACCCTCGCGGTGCTCTTCATCTTCGGCGCGATCGTCCTGCTGCTGCAGAACCTGAAGGAGTTGCGCGCAAGTCGGTAGCGCGCGTTGCATCCCCGTGAGGGGGATGTGCAGGTGTTGTTGCGAATGAGTGCGACATGTTCCGGCGGAACCGCCACGACGCGACACCGGGTCTAGCCTCGGTGCCCGCATGAGCCGACCTCGTCGCATATCCCGGCGCCACGCGCTCGTGGCCGCCACGGTGGCGGCGCCGATCATGGCGATCGGCACGCTCACCGCGGTGGCCCTGGCGCAGCCGCCGCCCGAGCGCCGCGTGGCGCAGGCGTTCGCGTTCGGCCAGGACGCCGCGCGCGAGCTCAAGAAGGCGCGCGCCTGGGCAGGGCCGGTGAAGGCGCTCGAGCTGCAGCGCGACGCCACCCGACGCGAGCTCGTGGCGCTCATGACCGCCGTGCTCGGGCTGCCCGCCGGCCCCATCGGCGCGGCGTGGCGCGACATCGCGGCCGACGATCCCCAGGGGGCCGCGGCCAAGGCCGCGTTCGCCAAGGGCTGGCTCGCCCCCGCCGGCGATGCCATGGCGCTCGACGCACCGGTGACCGGGCACGACGCCAACCGCGCCTGGACCCTCGGCCTCGGCATGGGCAGGGCGGTGGCCCGCCTCGGGCAGTTCACCGACGGCTCCGGCCGCGCATTCACCCTGCCCGAGGGCTTCGGAACGTCCATCACCGCCCGCGAGGCGGGACTGCGGCGCAACTACCCATCGAGCGATGACCAGTACGAGCGCCACGACTCACAGCCGCTTCGCATCGCCGACCTGCTGCTCATGGCCGCGCGCGGCCGGTACATCCGCCGCACCGGCATCCCCCGCTCGGCACGCGCCCTCGAGACCTTCAGGATCCCGGCCATCGACCCGCTCTTCGTGCCCACCGTGCAGCGGGCGCTCTCGCTCGTCGGCCATCCCTACGTATGGGGCGGCGAGTGGGTCGACCAGAACTCGCCGCTCGATCCCCAGGCCGCGGGCGGGTTCGACTGCTCGGGGTTCGTCTGGTACATCTGGCACACGGGCGACCGCGCGGCCGAGGCGCAGATCAACATGCCCAGCGGACGCACCACCTACACCATGAACGTGGGCAAGCGGGGCAAGCGCATCCCGTGGCAGAAGGCGCAGGCCGGCGACCTCGTGTTCTTCGGGTCCGGCGGGCTGCGCACGCCGCTGAACCAGGCCTCACACATGGCGCTGAGCCTCGGCAACAAGTGGATCATCCATTCGTCGGGCGGGCGCGGTGCCATCAGCATCACGTACCTGCCCACCTACTGGTCGCGCGGCCTCATGAACGCCCGCAGCTTCCGGGTGGACGCCACCACGCCGGCCGCGCCCGACCAGCCCACCACCGCGCCGCCCGTGGGCACCACGCCAGAGCCGGTGACGCCGACCCCCATCACCACCCCGGGACCCGGCACCCCGCAGGCACCCGCTCCCACGCCGCAGCCGCCTGCCGCGCCCGGGGCCCCGCAGGCACCCGCCCCCGGCTAGGCCGGCAGCGGGGCGAAGAGGTAGTGCGACACCATGAACTCGTCACCGCCCCGGTAGCCCCAGAGCCCCGCGCACGCGAGGAAGAACAGCCGCCAGCGGCGGAACCACCTCTCCCCCTCACCCGGGTGGTCGCGCTCCATGATGGCCACCACGCGGTCACGGTTGGCCACGAGGTTGTCGTCCCAGTGCAGCGCGGTGCGCTCGTAGTGGCGCCCCGACACCCGCCAGTGGTCCTGCACGGCGAAGCGTCCGGATGCCGCGTGCAGCAGCAGGTCGTCCGAGGGCATCGTGCCGCCCGTGAAGAAGTGACGGCCGATCCAGTCGCTCTGGTCGTCCTCGCTGAACTCGAAGGCGATGTCGCGGTGCGTGAACACGTGCACGAAGAACAGCCCGTCCTGGCGAAGCCATCGCTGGATGCGCGCGAACAGCGCCTGATGGTTCTTCACGTGCTCGAGCATCTCCACGCTCACCACGCGGTCGAAGGAGTCGTCGGGCAGCTCGAGCGTGGTGACGTCATGGGTGATGACGGTGATGTTCCCCAGCCCGCGGTCGCGGGCCTGGCGCTCGATGTGCTCGCGCTGGCCGGCCGAGTTGCTCACCGCCGTGATGCGGCTGGCCGGGTAGCGCTCGGCCATCCAGAGCGTGAGCGATCCCCAGCCGCACCCGAGCTCGAGCACGTCCTGGCCGTCCTCCAGGCGCGCGCGGGCGCAGGTGAGGGCGAGCATGGCGTCCTCGGCAAGCGCCAGGTCGTCCACGCCGGGCGGGTCCTCGATCTCGATGTAGGGACGCTGCGCAGGGGCCGCGGGCTCACCGTTGTCCTCGGGCGGAATGATCGGCACCTCTCCGGTGGCCGAGACGTCGTCCATGGCCACCTCGTCGGCGAGGCCCTTGTGCTCGCCCGTGGCCGCGAGCTCGTCCTCGTCCGGGATCACCTCGAGCTCACCGGTGGCCTCGATGGCGTCCGCCTCCGCCTCGGCGTCGGCATCCACCTCGGTCGCCACGACGGCCTGCACCGCGGGGTCCGGATCCGGCTCGGACTGCCCTGCGACGACCTCCGCGGCGACCCCCGCCACGGTCACGGCTTCGACGGACACGTCAGGCGCGGGCTGGGCGTCTCCCGGGGCAGCGTCCGCGACCTCGACTGCGGCCTCCTCCACCTCGACGTCCTCGACCGGCGCCTCCTCGAGGGGTTCGCCGAGCGCGCCCACGCTGGTGCCGAGGGGCGTCACCGTCTCATCGAGGATGCCCGGTCCCGCATCGGCGGGGAGCTCGGGCATGGGCACCTCGCCCACCTCCACGCCGTCGTCCTCGATGACGATGCGGTAGCGATCG
>SXZC01000004.1 GCA_005788075.1 Actinomycetota bacterium | reverse complement strand
GGCGACTCCCATGCGGCGTCCTCGCCCTCCTTGGCGCCCTTCCAGAGGGCGAAGTCGAGCGGGTCCTCCTTGAGCTCACCGGGGTCGGTGTCGGTCATGTCGTCGGGATTCCGCCCCGAGAGCTCGCCGTAGCGCGGGAACGCCCGCACGCGGAAGTAGACGTCACCGCCGGCCGCATACGCCAGGTCGCGCGCCACGAGGTCGGCGATGAGCGCGACGATCTCGCCCATGCAGCCGGTGACCAGGGGCTCGGCGTCAGGGCGCCCGAGCCCGAGCAGGTCGGTGTCCTCGAAGTACTGCCGCGTGCAGCGCTCGGCCAGCTCGGTGGACGGAATGCCCTCGGCCCGCGCGGCGTCGTAGATCTTGTCGTTCACGTCCGTGACGTTGATGACCAGCCGCGCGCGCATCCCGCGGCGCTCGAGGTAACGCTTGAGCACCGAGAACACCACGAAGGGCCGCGCATTGCCGATGTGTATGCGCGAGTACACCGTGGGCCCGCAGGCGTAGATGCCGATGACACCGTCGTCGCCCGGCACCAGCGGCTCATCGCGACCGCTGAGGGTCGAGTGGAGCCTTACCGTCACCCGGCCACCTCCACCAGGGCGACGGCCTGGCACGAGATGCCCTCGCCGCGGCCCGTGAAGCCCATCTGGTCGGTGGTGGTGGCGTGCACGGACACCGGGGCGCCCACGGCGCGCGTGAGGGCCTCCTGCATGGCGGCGCGGTGCGGGCCGATGCGCGGGCTCTCGCACACGATCACCGCGTGCACGTTGACGGGCTCGGCCCCCTCCCCCGCCATCCACTCGAGCACGTGGGCGATCATGGCGGCGCCCGTGACGCCCCTCCACTCATCCGCCCCGGACGGGAACAGCACGCCGATGTCGGGGCCGCCCGCGGCCGCGAGCAGGGCGTCGCACACCGCATGCGCCACCACGTCGCCGTCCGAATGGCCGGCGAGGCCCGTGGGGTGCTCGACGGCGACGAGGCCCAGCACCAGGGGCACGCCCGGCTCGAGCCGGTGTGCGTCGACGCCGAGACCAACCCTCATGCCCATCGGATCTCCACCTGCTCGGGTTCGCGTGACCGGAATCGGGTGATCGTCTCATAGCCCGCACCGCGCAGCGCCGCGACGGCCGTGGGGTAGTCGCGCGCGACGTCCTCCGGCCGATGGGCATCGCTGCTCAGCGTCACCGGCACGCCCGCCTCGCGGAACGCCCGCAGCCAGTCGGGATCGGGATACAGGGCCCTGCAGGGCTTCCTGAGGCCCGCGGACGAGCACTCCACGGCCACGCCGGAGTCGGCGATGGACGCGATGGCCTCATCGCGCCGGGCCTCAAGGGCCACCGGCATGGGGGTGCCGAACACCTTGGGAAGATCGGGATGCGCCAGCACGTCGAAGAGCCCGCTGCCGGCGGCGGCCGCGAGCTCGTCGAGGTAGCGGCCCCAGGTCTCCTCGGGGCCCAGGGAGTCCCAGCACGGATAGTCGGGGTGGTCCACCGCGAGATCGCCCAGCCAGTGCACCGACCCGAGCACGATGTCGAAGGGTTGTGATGCCAGCAGGGCGCGGATGTCGTCCTCGCGCCCGGGGATCCAGTCCATCTCGATGCCGATGAGCACGGGCAGCCCGGCGTCACGGGCAGCCCCGAGCGCGGCGCAGTGCGCGGTGAGGTCCTCGGTGGCCTCGGCCTGCCACCACGGGTTGGGGTGCCAGTCGCGCACCTCCGCGAAGCGGTGCACGTGCTCGGTGATGGCGATCTCATCCACGGCCCGCGCGCGCGCCGCGTCCACGTAGCGACCGATCCACGCGGGCGTGCGCGGGCCGCCGTCCGCGTCCCAGCGGTGGCGGTCGGCCTCCCGGGCCTCGGGGCCGTCGGGCTGCAGGTGGAGGTGGTAGTCGGTGAGCACCGGCGCGGGACGTTACGTGATCACGTGATGCGGCCGGTTCCCAGCAGCACCTCGGCCAGGCGCAGGTCTGCGGCCGTGGTGACCTTCAGGTTCGGGGCCTCCGGATCATGCAGCAGCACCTGCACGTCGCGCCGCTCGGCCATTCCGGCGCAGTCGGTGGCGCTGCCGAGCTCCGCGTCATCGGCATCGGCGAATACCCAGCGCAGCGTGTCGGCACGAAAGGCCTGTGGCGTCTGGGCCGCCCAGAGGCCCGCGCGATCGACCGTGGCCTCCACCCTGTCGGAGTCGCCGGCGCGCTTGAGGGTGTCGGCCACCGGGGCCGCCGCGATCACGGCCGGGGCCGACCTCAGCCGGGCGATGAGGCGCGACACCAGGGTGGGCGTGATGAGCGGACGGGCGGCATCGTGCACCAGGATCGCCTCGACGTCGTCGGGCACGGCGGCCAGCGCCGCCGCCACCGAGCGCTGGCGGCTGGTGCCGCCGGGCACGATCGCGTGCACCTGAGCGTGCCCGGCGACAGCCTCCGCCATGTCGTCCTCGCCGCCGGGCGGGCAGGCGATGACGATGCACTCCACCTCAGGGGCCTCCGCGAGCGCCCGTGCCGACCAGGTGACCATCGGCAGCCCGGCCACGCGCACGAGCGCCTTCGGCACGCCCGCGCCGAGCCTCTCGCCCGACCCGGCGGCCACGATGACCGCCGCGGTCCTCATCGGCCCGCGGCCGGGATGCGCGCGAAGATCATCTTGCCGGAGGGGTTCTGGATGGCGCTCGTCACCTCGACATCCGTGACGTCGCTGCCCACGAGCGCGCGGCCCCCCTCCACCACCACCATCGTGCCGTCGTCCAGGTACCCCACGCCCTGGTCGTACTCGCGGCCCTCGCGGATGATGCGCACGCTCAGCACCTCACCCGGCAGCGCCACGGGCTTGAGCGCGATGGCGAGCTCATTCACGTTGAGCACCTCGATGCCCTGGATGCGCGCCACCTTGTTCAGGCCGTAGTCGGTGGTGACGATGCTCGCGTGCATGTCGCGTGCAAGGTTCACGAGCTTGGCGTCCACGCCGTCGCCCGCCACCTCGCCCGTGCGGATCTGCACGCGCTGCTCGCCCACCTCACGGATGCGCTCCACCAGGTCGAGCCCACGGCGCCCGCGCTGGCGCTTCTCGGGGTCGGCGGAATCGGCCAGCCGCTGGAGTTCCTCGAGCACGAAGGCCGGGATCACGATCTGCCCCGGCATGAAGCGGGCATCCATGACGTCGACGATGCGCCCGTCGATGATGGCGCTGGAGTCGATGAGCCGCGGGGGCACGGCCGATGCGCTGCGCGAGCGGATGCCCACGAGGCGCAGGATGTCCGCGTGCTTGCGCGCCGCGATGCGCGTGAACACGTAGGCCACCAGCAGCACGACGGGCAGCAGCAGGTAGGGCCCGACAACGGGCAGGCGCGCCACGGCCACGCCGGCCAGCGCCGCGGCCACCAGCCCCACGACCAGGCCGAGGGCACCCACGATGAGCTCGCCGGCCGACCTCTTGTCCGCGGCACGGTCGATCGCGCCCATGCGTGATGGCAGCCAGCGTGCGATGAGGCCGCCGACCGTCCAGCCGACGATCGCGCCAAGGGCGATGACGCCCACGTAGGCGAGGTAGTGCCACGGCTCGCCGAGGGCGGAGCCCAGGTTGACGCTGCGACCGATCTGGTACGCGCCGAGGGCGCCCAGCAGCAGGAGCACGGCCTGGGTGACGAGCGCGACGACGCCGCGGGGCTGCCGCGGCTGCGAGCGCGGGCCGGGATATGGCAAGCCGGTGCCCGATGCCCTCGGGGCCGGTGGGTCCGCCTGCGCGGACCGCTCCTTGTCGGTCGACGTCGTCATCACCCCCTCGCCTTCGTCGGTAATTCCACCCGTGATCCCCGGCTTCCTGCGCCGGTCGGGCGCGTAAGCACCGAGGATTGCACGCGCACGCACTGACCGCCACACATGGGGCGTCTCAGGGGCGCCCGCGAGGGACGAACGGGCTTCACGACAGGGCGAAGCGGCCGGCCGCGGGATTCACCCCGCGACCGGCGCCCGCATTACTCGGAATCGCCCTCGGAGTCGGCGCCGACGACCACGGCCTCGGGAGTGGCGGGGACCTCGGGGGCCTCCCGGCGCTCCATCACCATCTTGTCGCCGTCGCGGTCGACCACGATGACCAGCCCCTCCGTGAGCGTGCCGTGCAGCAGCTCGTCGGCGAGCGGGTCCTCGAGCAGGCGCTGGATGGCGCGGCGCAGCGGCCGGGCACCCATCGCCGGGTCGTAGCCCTCCTCCACCAGGAGCTCCTTGGCGGCCTCGGTGAGCTGGATCGACACGCCCTGCTCGGCGAGCTGCTTCTGCAGGCGCACGAGCATGAGGTCGATGATCGACTTGATCTCGTCCTTCGACAGCTGGTGGAAGACGATGATCTCGTCGATGCGGTTGATCAGTTCAGGGCGGAACACCTTCTTGAGCTCGCCCATGATGCGCGACTTCATGTCGTCGTAGTCCATGCCGCCGCCCTCCTCGGCCACGCTGAAGCCCAGCGGGGTCGAGCGGGTGATGGTGGCGGCGCCGATGTTCGACGTCATGATCACGATCGCGTGGCGGAAGTCCACCTGGCGCCCCTGGGCGTCGGTGAGGCGTCCAT
>SXZC01000067.1 GCA_005788075.1 Actinomycetota bacterium | reverse complement strand
CGCTCTACGTCGGCATGATCAGCGACTTCGCCGGGACGGACGGCCTCAGGGTCGGCCTGTTCGCTTTGACCCCCTTCTTCCTCCTGGCCGCGGGCCTTTATTTCTGGGCGGCCGCCGCGCAGGGCCGGGCAACGCTGGCGGGAGGCGCCCCTGCCGAGGCACCGTTGCCCGCGCGATGACGCGCTGCGTCAGCCGAGGGCGCCGACCAGCGGCTTTGGCGCGTCGGCCGGCTGCGCCTTCGCATCCGCCATGTGATGCGCGGCGATCCAGCCAAAGGTCATTGCCGGGCCGATCGTGGCGCCGGGGTGGATCTCGATGCCGGTGACGAAGCGGGACACCTGGCTCACCACGCGCGCGGGCAGGTGAAGGCCACGGGTGTTGAGCCCGTGGGCGGCGCGATGCATCCACACGGCGTGCAGCCCCGGGTACGTGAGCACCAGCTCGGCGGTGCTGCGCGCGGCGGGGTCGCGCTCGCGCGCGGCATCGAGGTCGCGCCGGAGCGCGGACGAGATTCGGCTGATCAGGCCACCTGCCATGGGCCGAGTATATTCACGCCCCTGTCGAGGGAGCGATTTCCTGTGGCCAGCATCCGCGTGAGACTCACATTTCCGGAGGACCTCGTGCGCGAGCCGATCGTGCACAGGCTCTCCACCGAGCACGACGTCGTGTGCAACATCCGACGCGCGGATGTGCGCGATCGCACGGGCTGGGTGATCCTCGAGATCAGCGGTGACGCCGACCACCTCGTCGAGGTGCGCGAGTGGCTCGAGGACACCGGCGTGCGCGTGGACGACCTGGAGCCCTACCTTCTCTAGCGTCACCACAGACGGTGCCCAGTGCCAGATCGGGCCATCGCCCACCGCGAGGGCGGTGCGCCTCGACAACATCCGCGCGCGCGACCTGGCATCGCTCGAAGCGCTCATCGAGGCCGTGCCCACCGTGCCGCCGTACGACATGGCATTGGAGCCCGGCGACCCGGTGGCCGGCATCGCCCGCGAGGCGGGGTTCGAGCCCTACGCGAGCACCGTGCAGTTCGCGCGGGCAATCGAGGGCATGCCCGAGGCCGAGCCCGCGGATGGCGTGCGCCTGCTCACCTACGACAACGCCATGGCCGAGCGCTACGACGACGCCGAGTTCGACGCCCTCCACGGGCTGGCCATCTACAAGGCCATGGGCAGGCCGACGGGCTACAACCAGGGCGCGGGCTACGGCGACTTCACCGTTGCCCTGCGCGGCGACACCCTCATCGGCTTCTGCTTCACGCAGGTGCCCGAGGGCATCATCTGGTGGCTGGGCGTGGTGCCCGAGGAGCGCCGCAAGGGCGTGGCCCGCATGCTCATCTCGTCCGCGGCGCGTGCCACGCGCACGTCGGGCGGCACCCACCTGCTGATGGAGGCAGAGGACACCCCCGAGGCCCGGGCTTTCTTCGGCGCACTGGGCTTCCGCGAGCGCGGCACCCGCGAGCTGCTGATCAGGAGCTAGGCGGTCTGGCCGCCGCCGGGGCCTAGGCCTCGGCGAAGAGCGCGGTGGAGAGGTACCTCTCGCCCGTGTCGCAGATGATCGTGACCACGACCTTGCCCTCGTTGCCGGGCCTCTTGGCCACCTGCATGGCCGCCCACACGTTGGCGCCGGCGGAGATGCCGGTGAGGATCCCCTCCTCGCGGGCCAGCCGACGCGAGACCTCGAAGGCGTCCTCTGCGCTCGCCTGGATGATCTCGTCGTAGATGCCGGTGTCGAGCACGCCGGTCACGAAGCCGGCGCCGATGCCCTGGATGCGGTGCGGTGCGGGCTCGCCGCCCGAGAGCACCGGGGAGTCCGCGGGCTCCACCGCCACGATCTTCACCTCGGGCTTGCGCTCCTTGAGCACATGCCCCACGCCGGTGACACTGCCGCCGGTACCCACGCCCGCCACGAAGAAGTCGACGGCGCCGTCGGTGTCGTCCCAGATCTCGATCGCCGTGGTGCGCGCGTGCACGTCCGGGTTGGCGGGGTTCTCGAACTGCTGGGGAATGAATGCCCCGGGGGTCTCGGCCGCGATTTCCTGCGCCCTGGCGATGGCGCCCCGCATGCCCTCGGTGGCCGGCGTGAGCACCAACTCGGCCCCGTAGGCCTTGAGCAGCGCGCGGCGCTCCATGCTCATGCTCTCGGGCATCGTGAGGATGCACCGGTAGCCCTTGGCAGCGGCCACGAACGCGAGCGCGATGCCAGTGTTGCCCGAGGTGGGCTCCACGATGACGCTCTCGCCCGGGGTGATGGCCCCCTCGGCCTCGGCGGCCTCGACCATGGCGAGGCCGATGCGGTCCTTCACGCTGCCGGCGGGGTTGGCGGCCTCGAGCTTTCCGAGGATGGTGGCGCCGGTCTCCTCGGACAGGGTCGAGAGGCGCACGAGGGGGGTGCCCCCCACGAGGTCGGTCATGCATTCCACGATGGGCATGCGGGTGAGGCTACCAGTGGGGCCTGTTACGCCATGTATCCGGCCCATGCGCCATGCTTACGGCGATCTGAGGCAAGCGCGGGGTGGCAATGCTCTTCCGGCAGGTGATCAACGAGGATCTCGGGTGCGCGTCGTACCTCGTGGGAGACATCGAGAGCGGCCAGGCGGCCGTGGTGGACCCTCAGTGGGACATCGCCCCCTACCTCGAGGCCGCAGGCAGCCGCGGCGTGCGCATCACGCACATCATCGAGACCCACACACACGCCGACCACGTGTCCGGGCGAGGCCGACTCCACGAGGCAACCGGCGCCGGAATGCACCTGAGCCCGCTGGCAGGAGCGGAGTTTCCGCACGAGCCCCTCGTCGACGGCGCGGTGGTCGACCTGGGCGGCGTGCGCCTGCAGGCGCTGCACCTGCCGGGTCACCGCCCCGAGCACACCGGCCTGCTGCTCATCGACGCCAGCCGCGGGCCCGAGCCCTGGGCGGTGCTCACCGGCGACTCGCTCTTCGTCGGAGATGTCGGGCGCCCCGACCTGGCCGTGGACGCCGTGGAGGGTGCGAAGGACCAGTACCGCAGCATCAAGCGCCTCATGGACCTGCCCGACTGGGTCGAGGTGTACCCGGGCCACATCGGGGGCTCGCTGTGCGGCAGCAGCCAGATCAGCGCAAAGACGTCCTCCACCATCGGCTACGAGCGGGCCCACTCCCCCCTTCTCACCGCCATTGACGTCGGGGACTTCACCGACGAGCTCATCTCGCGCCTGGCCGTGAAGCCCCCCGACCTCGATCGCGTGGTGGGCATGAACAACGGTCCACTGGTCACGCCGCTCGCACCGCCTCCGGCCCTTGACGGCGACGAGTTCCTCCGCCGCGCAGAGGCCGGCGGCCTGGTGATCGATGGCCGCTCGTCCGCGGCGTTCGCCGCCGCCCATGTGCCCGGGTCGCTCTCGGTTCCCACCGCCGGATCGGGCTTCGCCACGCGGGCGGCGCTGGTGGCCGGACGCGACGACACGCTGCTGCTCGTGGGATCCGACGAGGCCCAGGCCCGCGACATGGCCGAGCGCCTCGCAGCCGTGGGCCGCCGCGACATCACCGGCGTGCTGGCCGGTGGATTCTCGGCCTACCTCGACGAGGGGCTGCCGACCTCGGCGATCGAGCGCGTGCGCGCTGTCGACCTGCCCGCGCGCCTCGCCGCCGGGGATGACGTGCTGGTGGTTGACGTGCGCGACCACTCGGAATTCGAGGAGTTCCGCATCCCCGGGTCCGTGAATCGTCCCTACTGGGCGTTCCGGGACGGCCCCGGGGACATCCCAACCGGGCGCACGCTGGCGGTCATCTGCGCCGCGGGCAAGCGCGCGGGGCTTGCGGCCAGCGCGCTGGCGCGCGAGGGACGCGGACCGATCATCCACGTGGACAACGGCGGCGTGCAGACCCTCGAGGGGCTCGGCGTGGAGATGGACCGGGGCTAGGCGCCGCGCGCGGCGTCCACGAGCGCCGCGATCACGGAGCTCGTGGGGTCGGCCTCCGGGTGCCACTGCACTCCGAGGGCGAAGCGGTGGCCCGGCAACTCGATGGCCTCGGCCACGCCGTCACCGCTCGAGACCCCCGTAAGAGCCAGGCCATCGCCCACGCGATCGACCGCCTGGTGGTGGTGACTCGGCACCGAGTGCACCACCTCACCGGCGGCGCGGGCGATGAGCGAGCCCTCCTCGAGGTCGACGAGGTGGTCGTTGCCATCGAAGCTGCCGGTGGTGCGCCGATGGTCGGTGGTGCCAAGCGATTCGGGGAGGTG
>SXZC01000066.1 GCA_005788075.1 Actinomycetota bacterium | reverse complement strand
GCGAGGTCGGGCGGGTTCAGGGCGATCAGCTCGGGAACCGTGACCACCGTGTAGCCCTGCTTCTTGATCCATGGCAGCAGGCGGTTGAGCGCCCAGTAGGTCTGGCCGCGGTTCTCGTGCATGAGGATGATCGCCCCGGGCTTGACGCCCGCCTTGCTGATGCGGAGGATCTCCTCGCGGTTCGCGCCGAGCGAATCACGGCTGTCGGTGGACCAGAGCACGTTCAGCACGCCCTTGTCCTTGAGCCACGAGTTGAGGGGCAGGGTGGTCGATCCGTACGGCGGCCGGAACAGCTGCACGCGGTCGCCGGTGATGTTGCTCGAGGCGGTCATGCTGCGCGATACCTCGGAGATCTGGCGGGCCACCGGCACGTCGGGCAGGTAGGGGTGCGACCAGGTGTGGTCGCCCACCGCGCCCTCGCGGCTCTCGCGGCGAAGGGTGTCGCTCCATCGGGCGAAGTTCTTGCCGTTCACGAAGAAGGTGGGCCGGAAGCCGTACTTCTTGAACTCGTCCATCACCTTGCCCGTATAGGGCCCGGGTCCGTCGTCCATCGTGATGGCCACGTACTTGCCCTGGGTGCCCGCCTCGTAGATGGGCACGCCCAGGGCGGCCACGCGCGCCACGGCCTCCTGCTGCTCGGCCTCGGATGGCATGGCGGGGCCCTTGGCCAGCCCGGCAACGGGCAGGGCGAGGATGGTCGACGCGGCGGCGATGAGGAGGGCGATGCGACGCATGGCCTGAAGTGAAGCACGGGGTGCCGCCGGAACCGTGCCGACGCGCCCGGGTGCGACCGTGGCCGTGGCATTCGCTGTTACCCTCGGCGCGGTGTCGGAAATGCAGATCGTGATCGAGGAGGAACCCCCCCGCCAGGGGGCGAGGTGGCACCGTGCCCTGGTGGGCAGGCGCCTGCTCCTGGCCATCCTCCTCGCAGCCGCCGAGGCGATCCTGCTGCTCTTCTGGGCTCCCTCGTTCCTGTGGGTGCTGCTGGGCGCCGTGATCGTGCTCGCGCTCTCCGTGGGGCTGCTCAGCCGCGTGCCGGCGGGCCTGGGGCGCGACGCCCTCATCATCATCGGCGGTGCCCAGGCGATCGTGGTGGGCATCCCCCTGCTGCTCGGGCTCGGCGTGATCGTGGCCGTGATCATCGGCATCCTGCTGGTCGCCGGGCTCGTGTTCGTCGCGGTGGCCAAGCGCCGATGATCGCCGTGCACGCAGCCCCGCCGCCGGCCATCGTGGCGCCTGTCCGCGCCCGCGAGACCGCCCGCGAGTCGCAGGCCCCGATCTTCGACCAGGACGTCCAGGCCCTCACGGGCCAGGCGTGGCTGCGTGCCATCCGATGGACGCCCGCCGGCCGCATCTACAACAAGCCCCCTCTGGTAGCGGTGCTTGACACCGGCGTGGCGCCGCAGGCCGCCGGCCTCGCCAACCGGGTGGACACCACCCGCGCGAAGTCGTACGCCTTCGGCGGCGGGGACCCGCTGGTGGACGCCCAGGGGCACGGCACCGTGGTGGCCGGGATCATCGCCACCGTGGCGTCCGGGCCCGAGGCCAACCCGGGCGTGACGATCCTGCCCGTGCAGATCGCCGGGCCCACCGGACAGACGTCCGCGCAGGCCGTGGCCGAGGGCATCTACTACGCCATCAGCCAGCGGGTGCGCATCATCAACCTCAGCCTGCAGGGCTCGTCGCGATCGAAGGTGGAGCAGGACGCCATCAACGCCGCGGTGCGCGCGGGCATCCTCGTGGTGGCGGCCAGCGGCAACAGCGGCAAGGACACCTGCGGCGTGGTGGGCATCACGCAGTGCGAGTACCCGGGCGCCTATCGCCACGTGCTGGCCGTGGGCGCCACCGATGAGGCCGGCAACGCCCTGCCCGAGAGCACGCGCGGCATGCACGTGGCCGTGGCGGCGCCCGGCCGCGACATCGTGGCCGGCAGCGCGCGTGGCCCCGAGGGCGGACAGCGCTTCGAGACCCGCAGCGGCACCTCGATGGCCGCTGCGGTGGTGACCGGCGTGGCCGCCCGCCTTCTGGCCGCGCGCCCATCGCTCACGGCGGACCAGCTCACCGAGATCATCATGTCCACCGCGCGCACCGTGCCGGGCGGCCTCGACCGCGCCCGAGGATCGGGCATGGTCGACCTGCCCCGCGCGCTCGCCGCCAAGCCGCCCTGGCTCGACACCACCGAGCCCGATGACGACGCCCCTGGAGCCCGCAGCCTCAGCCCGCTGGTGGCCCGCGGGTATTCATACGGGCAGCGCAAGGGCCGCCTGCGCACCTGGGCCGACCTGCGCGACTACTCGGTCGTCTACCTGAGGAAGGGCCAGCAGCTCACGGCCGAGGCCACGGTGCAGTCGGGCAACGACGTCGACCTCTACCTCTGGAAGCCGGGTACCCCGCTCTACCGGCAGGGCGCGAAGTTCGCGCGCCAGTGGCTGCTGGCCGGCGCAGTGAACAAGGGCCCGGCCGAGACGCTCACGTTCCGGGCGCCGGAGGAGGGCGAGTACCTGCTCGAGGTGCGCCTGGCGGGCGCCCAGCGCCTGGTGCGCCCGCGCTACCTCGTGACGGCCACGGTCACGAGGGCCACCACGAGTAGCACCGGCACCGGCACGGGCGCCTCCGGAGCCACCACCGGAGCCACCACCGGTGGCACCTCGGCGGGCACCACCGGCTCGCGCGGCGGCACCGCCGGCAGCGGGGGATCGGGCACCGCAACCGGCTGAACCGGGCGTTTCGCGGTTGTTGCGGAAACCGCGTTCGGGCTGGAAGCGGTGGGAAAAACAGGCTTTCATGGCCGGATGGCCACCCTCGGCACCACCTCGCGCGACCTCTCGGATCCTGCGCTGTTCGTGAACCGCGAGTTCTCGTGGCTCGACTTCAACGCCCGCGTGCTCGCGCTGGCGGCTGATTCCGCGCAGCCCCTGCTCGAGCGCTGCCGGTTCCTCTCGATCTTCTCGAGCAACCTCGATGAGTTCTTCATGGTGCGCGTGGCCAGCGTGATCGACGCCCTCGAGGCCGGCCGGGCCTCGTCCACTCCCGACCAGCTGCCGCGCGAGGAGGTGCTCACGGGAATCCGCGAGCGCGTGCTCGAGCTCACGGCGCTCCAGGCGTCGATCTGGCGCGACGAGGTGCGCCCCGCGCTGGCCGACGAGGGCATCGTCGTCACGAACATCGACGACCTTCCCGAGGCGGCCCAGGACGACCTTCGCACGCGCTTCGAGCGCGAGATCCAGCCGATGCTGATCCCCCTCGCGGTGGGCCCGGGCCTTCCGTTCCCGTACATCAGCAGCCTGTCACTGAACCTCGGCCTGACGGTGCGCGACGCGCAGACCGGCGAGGCGCGCTTCGCCCGCGTGAAGGTGCCCCGCATGCTGCCGCGGTTCGTGCGCGCCGGCGAGCTGCTGGTGCCGGTGGAGCAGGTGATCGCCACGAACCTGGGCGACGTGTTCCCGGGCATGGACATCACGCGCCGGGTGCTCTTCCGCGTCACGCGCGACGCCGACTTCTCGATCTCCGACGAGGCCGACGATCTGCTCAACGCCGTGGAGCGCGAGCTGCGCCGCCGCCGCTTCGGCGGCCCGGTGCGCCTCGAGGTGGAGGCCCGCAGCAGCAGCACCCTGCTCGAGGAGATCAAGGAGGGGCTGGGCGTCACCGACGACGAGGTCTATCCGGTCTCGAGCCTGCTCGACCTCACGGCGCTCTCGCAGGTGGCGGCCCTGGACCGCCCCGACCTCAAGTACGTGCCGTGGGAGCCCCGCGTGCCCGCGCGGCTCACGGGCGGCGGAGACGAGGGCGGCATGTTCACCGAGATCCGCCGCGGGGACATCCTCGTGCATCACCCGTACGACTCGTTCGAGGCCAGCGTCGCGCGCTTCGTGCAGGAGGCCGCCGACGACCCCGACGTGGTCACCATCGAGCAGACCCTCTACCGCACCAGCGGCGACACGCCCATCGTGCCCGCGCTCATTCGCGCGGCGGAGCGCGGCAAGGGCACCGTGTGCCTCGTGGAGCTCAAGGCGCGGTTCGACGAGGAGCAGAACATCCGGTGGGCCAAGGCCCTCGAGCGCGCGGGCGTGCACGTGGTGTACGGCCTTCCCGGCCTCAAGACGCACGCCAAGCTCTGCCTGGTGGTGCGCCGCGAGGGCAACCGCCTGCGGCGCTACGCGCACATCGGCACCGGCAACTACCACCCCACCACCGCGCGGCTCTACACCGACGTGGGCCTGTTCACCTGTCGTGAGGACGTGGTGGATGACGTCGCGGACCTCTTCAACTACCTCACGGGATTCGCGCACCCACCGCGCTACCGGCAGTCGCTCGTGGCGCCCGAGCACCTGCGCGACGCGCTGGTCGACGAGATCGATCGCGTGACCGCCGGGCACGAGCAGGGCCAGCCCGGCCATATCCGCATGAAGCTCAACTCGATGATCGACGGACGCATCATCCGCGCGCTGTTCCGCGCCTCGTGCGCCGGCGTGCCCGTGGAGATCTGCGTGCGTGGCATCTGCGGGTTCCTGCCGGGAATCCCCGGCGTGAGCGAGAACATCCGCGTCACGTCGGTGGTGGGGAGGTTCCTCGAGCACTCGCGCATCTTCGTGTTCAGCAGCGGCGACGAGCGCCGGGTGTTCACCGGCTCGGCCGACCTCATGGCCCGCAACCTCGACGACCGCGTGGAGCTAGTGGCGCGGGTGGACGATGAGGTCGTGGCCGACGAGCTGGTGTCGATCGTGGACGTGATGCTGGCCGACACCGCGAGCGCATGGCGCCTGAACCCCGATCGCTCGTGGCAGCGGGTCGCCCCGGCACCGGGGGAGGACCCCTTCTCGAGCCAGCAGGCATTGATGGACCGCGCGGCCCCGCGGCCCGAGGCAGCGCCCCGAAGCGACCGCTGACGGCCTCGCACGCGCTATCGTGCGCGACGTGAGCACCGAGAACGCAGAGACCACCGAGGCCCCGGAAGGCGTCACCACCGAGGCCGGGGGAGACGACGCCGGCGGCGCCAGCTGGTCGCCGGGAAGCCGCCCCACCTTCAACTCGCCGGCCGCCGACCTCAACCAGCTGAGGAACGAGGCCAAGCGCATCGCCGATGCCGCGCCCGGGCAGCCTGTGCACGACAGCGTGCTGTCGCGCGCTCGCGCACTGGCCACCGCGCTCGAGCACGACCTGGGGCTGCCGCCGACCGCCGAGGGGCTCTCGTATGCCGACCTCGCGGTGCTGCTCTCCCAGAGCCGCTAGGCGCCCGCCCCGCACGGTTCCATGAGCGCGCTCGGGGGCCTCTGGGGGCTCACGAAGGCGGTCACCGACCGGGTGATGCGGCACTCGCAGATGGCGCGGGCGAGCCAGTTCGCCTACGTGGCCTTCCTGGCCTCCATCCCCTTCGCCTTCGTGCTCATCTCGGTCTTCGGCCTGGTGGCGAGCCCGTCCGCGTATGCCTCGCTCATCGACAGGGCGCGCGGGACGATCCCCGATCAACTGGCCGACTTCCTCGATGAGCTGCTGCAGTCGGCCTCGTCGAGCACCGGCCAGTCGATCACCTTCCTCGTGCTGGGTCTGCTCATCGGGCTCTGGCTCGCGGGCAACGTGGCCGGGTCCATCACCGACGGGCTCGATGACGCCTTCGAGCGCCCGCATCGCTCGTGGCTGCGCGGGAAGGCGCGGGCCATCATCACGGCGGTCATCACCGCGCTGGTGTTCGTGGTGGCCACGCTGCTGTCGGTGGTCGGCCCGCCCGTGCTGCAGTGGGTGGCCGAGCAGGTGGGCGCGGGCCAGGCGACGCAGGTGCTCGTGCAGGTGGGCGTGGCCCTCGCGGGCGCCGCGATCTTCTGGGGGTTCCTCGTGCTGCTCTACCGCTACGCCCCGAATGACGCCGCCGCCCACACACGCCACGCGGTGCCCGGCGCCGTGGTGGGCGTGATCGGCTGGATCATCGTGGCCAGCCTGTTCCGCCTCTACGTCGACAACTTCGGCTCGTACAACCGCGTGTACGGCAGCCTCGGCGCCGTGGTCATCTTCCTGGTGTTCCTCTACCTCACCGGGCTGATGATCCTCATCGGGGGCGAGACATCCGCGCAGCTCGCCGCCGACGACGACGATGACGGGGAGCCCGCACCGGCCTGATCAGGCGCGCCTGCCCCCGGGGTACTTGCGGTCGAAGTAGGTGCTGACGGGCCAGTTGAGCACCCAGATGAGCGGCGAGAAGCCGCCGACGAGGGGCGCGAGCGGGATGGCCAGCAGGAACACCACGGCCCGGCCGATGCCGTCGAGGCTGTGGTCGTCCACCGCCACCCACTGCAGCCACGTCATCGCGAGGCTGCTGAGCGCCAGCAGGCCGGCGTACACCGCCGTGGTGAGGATCGACGAGGGCTCATCCGAGAAGAACTCCAGCCCGAAGGGAAGGAGGCAGATCAGCGCGAGGAACGCCATGTTCGCGAAGAGCACCCGCCGCGACGCCTCGGGGCCCATCTTCGCGAAGACATCGTGGTGGCCCACCCAGAAGCTCACGATGATCGCGAAGGTGACGAGGAAGTAGATGATCTGGGGGACGGTGTCCGACCAGAAGGCCTCGCCGAGGGTGTCGCCGCCGCTCACGACCGGTGGCGTGATGCGCAGCACCATCAGCGTGATGGCCACGGCGAGCACGGCGTCCGAGAAGAACTCGAGCCGCTTGCTGCTGATGGGAATCATCGGAACGCTCACGCCATCACTCCTGGCAGCCGGGGCACCAGTACGTGGTGCGGTTGGCGTCGCCCTGCCCGCGTGAGCGTACCGGCGCCCCGCATCTGCGGCAGGGGCGCCCCCGGCGTCCGTACACCCAGGTGCGCTCGCCGGGCCGCGCGGTGCCCAGCGGGGGGCGGTAGGTGCGGATGCGCCCGCGATCGCGCACGCCGGTGGCAAGGAGCTCCGACCCGATCGTGCCGATCGACTCCGCCTCGCCGGGGGTGAGGGTGCCCACCTGCCGCCACGGGTCGACGCCCGCGAGGAACAGGGTCTCGCTCTTGTAGACGTTGCCGATGCCGCTCATCACCCGCTGGTCCATCACGGCGTCGCCCACCTCGCGCGTGGGCTCGATGGCCAGCAGGCGCAGGCCGATGGCCGCCGGGTCGGCGTCGCCCGCCAGCAGGTCGGGCCCGAGTGCGTCGATGCGCGGCATGGGCTCGCCGGGCTCGAGCAGCGTGAGATCCGGTCCGCGGAACTGCGCCACCACGGCGTCGGCGGTGCCGAGCGCGAGCCACAGGCCGCGCTCGGGGATGTCCGCATCGGCGGCGTACGTGCGCCACACCCCTCCCATGCGCAGGTGCGAGTGCAGCACGCGTCCACTGCGGAACCGGAACAGGTGGTGCTTGCCCCGCGCCTCCATGTGCTCGAGCACGTCGCCCATGAGGCGCTCGTCGATGCGCTGCGGTGCCAGCCGCGGCTCGGCCACCTGCACCCGCACGAGCGGGCTTCCCGCGATGGCCCGGGTGAGCACGATGGCGTTGCGGTGGCTCACCTGTCCCTCGGGCATTACTCGCCGGCCTCCATGCCGCGGTAGCCGGCCCGGAAGCCCGCGCGCTCCATTGCCGGGGCGGCGGGGGAATCGGCCGCGGGGCCGCCGTCGATGCGCTCGATGCGCAGGCGCCGCGCGCGGTCGGCCATGGCCCACTGCGCCAGTGCGCGTAGGCCGGGCTCGAGGAAGGGGTGATCGGGCTGCACGAGTGTGGTCATGGTGCGCCCGCCGCGCTCCACGTGTGCGATGGGCACGCCGTCGGCCAGCACCACCTGCGCCCCGAACACCCGCGACGGCGAGCGCCCGCCCTCGCGCTTGGGCCACGGCAGCGCCGCTCCGTAGGGCTGGGCGGGGTCGGCCGCGCCGAGGATGAGCACGTCGGGCTCATCGCCCTCGAGGCGGTCCACGCGCAGGTCGCGCAGGCGGTCGATGGCGCCGGGCAGGGCGAACTGCGCGCCGCCCAGGCCTTCGACGAAGTACCCGCGGCGGCAGAGGCCCAGGGTCTCCATCTGCCCGAGGTCCGGGTACACCGCGCTGAAGCCGCCGGGGATGCCCTCGCCCATCACGGCCCCGCGGGTGACGATGCCGTGGCGGTCGAGCAGGATCTCGGCAAGCGCCCTGCGCTGGTCAGCCACCGACGGGGCCCGCTCGAACAGCGGCGCGGTGAGCGCCCAGCGCCCGCCGGTGAGCGCGGCGCGTCCCCCGCGCATGCGTGCCGATCGGCCCCAGGTGCGCCCGCGTGGCGCCCGGGCCGACGCCGCGCGCTGGGTGCCCCGCGGCCCCGAGCGCAGGGGGGTCCAGAGGTCGTTGGTCACCTCGCCGGCCCACACCAGGGCCCACAGCGACGCAACGGCCTCATCGCGGGGCACGTCGGCGATGTCGATGAGGTCGTCGAGGAACTGTGCGCCCATGGCCAGCGCGCTGCGCATGCGGTCGGCGGCCTCGCCCTCCGGCGTGGCATCCGCCGACGGCGGGCCGAACACCGCGGCGTCCTCGCGCAGGTAGATGGCCACGCGCCCTCCGCCCCCTGACCCGAGCGACCCCGCGCCCACCCAGGTGATCTCACCCGCGGCGGCCAGCTGGTCGAGCCAGGCAGGGGAGTACGAGCCGAGACGACGGGGGAACGCCTCGCCCTCCCACTGTGCGGCCGGCAGGGCGATTCCCTGCAGGCCCGAGATGACGTCGCGCAGGGCGTCGGGCCCCGGCGGGGAATCCGGCCGGTCGATGCGCTGCCACTGGGGGAGGAATCGCGCCAGCACCTCCGGGTCGGTGGGCTCCACCTCGCGGCGCAGGCGCGCCATGCTCATGCGGCGCAGCCGGCGGAGCACCTCGGGGTCGCACCACTCCTCGCCGCTCCCACCGGGGCGCATCTGGCCGCGCACCAGGCCGCCCTCGGCCTCCATCAGCCCGAGCGTCTGCTCCACGAGCGACGGCGAGGCCCCGAGGCGCTGCGCGGCATCGGCGGCGCGGAAGGGCCCGTGGGTGCGCGCGTAGCGGGCCAGCAGCCCCTCGAGCGCCCGCGGCGCGGGCTCGAGGAAGGCGTCGGGCAGGCCGGCCGGTGGCATGACGCCCAGGCCATCGCGGTAGCGGGCGGCGTCCTCTGCGGCGATGAGGCGGTCCTCGCCGGCCACGCGGGCACGGGCCGCCCGGCGCTCGCGCTCCAACTGCTCGAGCAGGGCGGGCAGCGCATCGGGCTGCTCCATGCGCCGGGCGATCTCGTCCTCGCTGAGGTCGCCCAGGCGGCGCAGCAGGTCGTGCACGCCGTCGGCGCCGCGCGCGGGGCGCTCGGGGTTGAGCCCCTGCAGGTCGGCTTCCAGGTCGTCGAGGGCGTCGGGGTCGATGAGCTCGCGCAGCTCGTCCTGCCCCAGCAGCTCGCGCAGCAGGTCGCGGTCGAGGGCCAGGGCCTGCGCCCGGCGCTCGGCGGCCGGGGTGTCGTCGTCGTACATGTACGACGCCACGTACTCGAACAGCAGCGCCCCGGCGAAGGGCGAGGCCGAGTCGGTCTCCACCTCGGTCACCGCCACCTCGCGCGACGCGATGCGCCCGAGAAGGTCGCGTAGCGCCGGCATGTCGAACCAGTCGTTGAGGCACTCGCGGTAGGTCTCGAGGATCACCGGGAATGATCCGAAGCGGCGCGCCACCTCGAGCAGCGATGACGCCTTGAGGCGCTGCTGCCACAGCGGGGTGCGTCGGCCGGGGTGCCGGCGGGGGATGAGCAGCGCCCGCGAGGCGTTCTCGCGGAAGCGCGACCCGAACAGCGCCGTGCCGCCCAGCTCGCCCAGGATGAGGTCCTCCACGTCGGCGGCGTCGGGCAGCAGCACGTCAGTGGGGGGGAGGGTGTCGCCGTCCACCACGTGGCATGCGATGCCGTCATCGCTCCAGATCACGTGCGGGTCGGTGCCCGTGGCCTCGCGGAGCCGGGCCTGGATGGCCAGTGCCCACGGGGCGTGCACGCGGGCGCCGAACGGGGAAAGCACGCACAGGCGCCAGTCGCCGATCTCGTCGCGGAAGCGCTCGACCACGATGCCGATGTCGCTGGGCACCGTGCCGGTGGCCTCCACCTGGTCGCGCACGTACTGGATCAGGTTCGCGGCGGCGCGATCATCGAACCGGCTGTCGGCCTTGAGGCGCGCGGTCGCCTCGGCGGGATCGGCGGCGGCGATGTCGCGGGCCATGCGCCCCACGGCGGCGCCGAGCTCATACGGCCGCCCCACGCCCTCGCCGCGCCAGAAGGGCACCGCGCCGGGTGCTCCCGGCGCGGGGGACACCAGCACGCGGTCACGGGTGATCTGCTCGATGCGCCAGGTCGAGGCCCCCAGCATGAAGGCCTGACCGGCGCGGGCCTCGTACACCATCTCCTCGTCCAGCTCGCCCACCCGCGTGCGGCCGTCGGCGAGGAACACGCCGAAGAGCCCCCGGTCGGGGATGGTGCCGGCGTTCTCCACGGCCAGGCGCCGCACGCCGTCGCGGCCGCGCAGGGTGCCCTCGGCGCGGTCCCACACCACGCGCGGCTTGAGCTCGGCGAACTCGTCCGACGGGTAGCGGCCGGCGAGCATGTCGAGCACGCCCTCCAGCTGGTCGCGCGAGAGGTCGGCGAAGGGGTAGCTACGGCGGGCCGTGGCCAGCACGTCGTCCACGGCCACGGGCTCGTCGCCCGACACCATGGCCACCACCTGCTGGGCCAGCACGTCCAGCGGCAGGCGCGGCACGTGGGTCTCCTCGATGGCGCCCTCGCGCATGCGCTCCACCACGGCGGCGCACTCGAGCAGGTCGCCGCGGTACTTCGGGAAGATCCTCCCGCTGCTGGGTACGTCGATGCGGTGCCCTGCGCGCCCCACGCGCTGGATGCCCCGCGCCACGCTGCGCGGGCTCTCCACCTGGATCACCAGGTCCACCGCGCCCATGTCCACGCCGAGCTCGAGGCTGCTGGTGGCCACGAGCGCGGGGATGCGCCCGGCCTTCAGGTCCTCCTCGATGATCGTGCGCTGCTCGCGGGCCAGCGACCCGTGGTGCGCGCGCGCCACCTCCTCCTCGGCCAGCTCATTCAGGCGCAGGGCCAGCCGCTCGGCCGAGCGGCGGTTGTTCACGAAGATCAGCGTACTGCGGTGCGCCCTCACCAGCTCGAGCAGGGCCGGGTACATCGCGGGCCAGATCGACCGCCGGGTGGACCCGCCGCCGATGACGTCGAGCAGGTCCTGCCCGCCGCCATCCTCGGGGCCGCGACCGGGCTCGGCCATGTCGCGCATGTCGTCCACCGGGACGATCACCTCGAGGTCGAGCTCCTTCACGCGCCCGGCGTCCACCAGGCTCACGGGCCGCGGCGCGCCGTCGTCGTCCTGCCCGCCGAGGAACCGCGCGATCTCGCTGAGCGGACGCTGCGTGGCGCTGAGCCCGATGCGCTGGATGGGCTGCTCCGCGACCTGCTCGAGCCGTTCCATCGACAGCGCCAAGTGGCTCCCGCGCTTGGTGCCCGCCATCGCGTGGATCTCGTCCACGATCACCCCGGTCACGCCACGCAGCATCTCCTCGCCCTTGCTGGTGAGCAGCAGGTAGAGGCTCTCGGGTGTGGTGATGAGGATGTCCGGCGGGTTGCGCAGCATGCGCTGCCGTTCGGCCTGCGGCGTGTCGCCGGTGCGCACCCCCACGGTGATCTCGGGCGGCTCGAGCCCCATGCGCCGCGCCGACTCCGCGATGCCGGCGAGCGGCCCGCGAAGGTTGCGCTCGACGTCGTAGTTGAGGGCCTTGAGCGGCGAGATGTAGAGGATGCGCCCGGTCTCGGCGGAGCCTTTGGTGACAGTCACCGACTCCGCTTGGTGACTGTCACCGGCGAGGCGCGCCGAGGCGATCTGGTTCAGGCCCCAGAGGAAGGCCGCCAGGGTCTTGCCCGACCCGGTGGGGGCCACGATGAGCGTGTGCTCGCCCGCGGCGATGTGCGGCCATCCCTGCACCTGTGGGGGAGTGGGCCCCTCGAACGCGCGCGTGAACCAGTCGGCCACCGCGGGGTGGAATGGGGCGAGCACATCCGGGGCGGGTGCCGTGGTCACATCGGAACGCTATCGCCGTGGGCGGAGGGACAGCGCCCGATCGGTGACAGTCACCCATTCGCACGGGTGACTGTCACCGGGGGTCGCCGACTACACTTCCGTCCCGTGGGTTCCGACGTCCTCACGCCGCCTGCGGAGAAGATCCGCAGCACCGGCTCGGGGGCCGGCCTGGGAAGGCCGGTCTCGGTGATCGTGATGAACGACAGCCACAACACGTTCGAGGGCGTCGCGACGATCCTGTCGCAGTTCGTCCCCGGGGTGGACTACGCCAAGGGGATGAAGTTCGCGAACACCATCCACAACTCGGGGCAGGCCACCGTGTGGAGGGGCGATCATGAGCGCGCGGAACTCATCTGGGACCAGTTGAAGGGGGCGGGGCTCACCATGGCGCCGCTCACCGACGGATAGGAGAGGGGCCGGATGGCCGAGGAGACACGCGAACCCACCTGGTACGACCAGGCGACCGCCGCGCAGCAGGCGCAGGCGCAGGAGCTCGAGCAGGTCACGCAGAAGGCGCTGCTGAGCCGCGTGATGTTCCTCGTGGCCGTGACCTGCGCGTTCACCGCCGCCGGTGCCTTCATCGCGAAGGACTTCAGCGGCGGCGCGATGATCGCGTGCTGGATCGGAGCCTTCGTGCTCATCCTGGCCAGCGGGTTCATCAAGAAGCAGAGCGGCCCGCTGGGCATGACGCTCCTGTTCGTCGTCGGCCTGCTGCTCGGCATGGCCATCGGACCGGCGCTGCAGGTATACGTATCCGTGAACGGCGCCCAGGTGCTGTGGCAGGCCGCGGGCGCCACCGCGCTGTTCATCGCGGCATTCGGCGCGTGGGGCTACGCCACCCGTCGCGACCTGGCGCCCTACGTGCGCTTCTTCTTCTGGGCGCTCATCGGCCTGATCGTGTTCGGGATCGTGATGATCTTCGTTCAGATCCCCTCGGGCTACCTGATCTGGTCGATCCTCGGCCTGGCGATCTTCGCCTTCTGGACCGCCTTCGACTTCCAGCGCCTGCGCAAGTCGACCACCGGCAACGTGGCGGTGCCGATCGCGCTCGGGATCTTCCTCGACATCTTCAACGTCTTCCTGTTCTTCCTGCAGATCTTCGGCGGGGGCGGCAGGTAGGCGCATGACCGGCTCGGACGCCCTGCTCGACGCGCTCGTCGCGCAGGGCGTCGAGGTCATCTTCGGCAACCCCGGCAGCACCGAGCTCCCCCTCATGGATTCGCTCGCCGCCCCCGGGCGGCCACGGTTCGTGCTGGGGCTCACCGAGCCTGTGGTCATGGGCATGGCCGATGGCTACGCGCAGGCCTCCGGGCGCCTCGGCGTGGCGCTCGTGCACGTGCAGCCCGGCATGGCCAACGCCATGAGCGGCGTGCTGAACGCCCACCGCGCCCGGGTGCCGCTGCTGGTCATCGTGGGGCAGCAGCTCTCCTCGATGCTTCCCGCCGCGCCGTTCCTGGGAGGGGAGATCGTGGAGATGGCGCGCCCGCTGGCGCGCTATGCCGAGGAGGTCACCGACCCCTCGCTGCTCGGGCCGATGCTCCGCGACGCCGTGGAAGCCGCCTTCGGTCCGCCCGCCGGGCCCGCCGTGCTGAGCATCCCGCTCGAGACGCAGGCCGGCCCCTCCGGCGCCCTGCCGCCCCTCCCGGCGGGCCCGCGCCGCCTCG
>SXZC01000065.1 GCA_005788075.1 Actinomycetota bacterium | reverse complement strand
GGCCAGAAGAGGTAGAACTGCTCCTCGACGGCCAGTGACCACAGGTGCGTGAACACGTTGGGCCGGCCGAACTGCTCGAAGTACGGAACGTCGGCGACGATGAAGTACCAGTTGGTCACGTAGGCCAGCGCCGACACCGCCGCCCCCTTGATGCGGGGCACCTCCTCCCAGTGGAGGATGAGCATCGCGATGAAGGTGCCCGCCAGCGCCAGCAGCAGGGCAGGAAGCAGCCGTCGCGCGCGCCTCAGCCAGAAGCGCCAGAGGTCGAGCCGGCCGGTGCTGCGCTGCTCGGCCACGAGCAGGGCGGTGATGAGGTAGCCCGAGATGACGAGGAAGAAGTCGACGCCCAGGAAGCCCCCGGGCATCCACTCGGCGCCGGCATGGAAGATGAACACCGTGGCCACGGCGAGCGCGCGCAGGCCGTCCACCCCCGGCATGTAGGGCAGGCGCACGCCGCGACTGCCCCCCTTCTGCTCGTAGGCGGGGTAGGGGTTGGGCTGGCTCACGCCGCGAAGCGAACACGACGCGGCGGACGGCGCGGGCGTACGCTGGAACGAGGCCCCGCCGGCCGCGGGGCACCACGATCCCCTTCGGAGGCAGACCATGGCCGACAACGGCGCACCCCCTGCGAACCAGGTTCCCGACGTGCCGATCCTCGAGGCGCTCGGCAACCGCCGAAGCATCCGCTACTTCGATGACTCCCGAGAGGTCGAGCGCTGGAAGATCGAGACCATGCTGCAGGCCGCGCGCTTCGCGTCATGCCAGGGGAACATCAACTGCACCGAGGCCATCGTGGTGCGGCGCGATGAGTGCGAGCTCTGGGACGAGGTGGAGGAGTGCGTCTCGGGGTTCAACGTGCAGATCATCAACCAGTCCTCGCACCTGATCCTGTGGCTCACCAACCTCAACGCCTGGTACGGCCGCGCCGTCGACGGCATCTCGGGCCTGGCGCTGTGCGGCGCCGCCACCCGCTACCACGGGTGGAACTACGAGTTCTCGATGACGCAGACCATCCCGCGCCTCATGAGCTTCCCGACCGAGCGCACCGACGCGCTGCTGCGCTTCGAGAGCGGGCAGGCCGTGGGCAACGCCATGGCGGCGGGCGTGGGCGTGGGGGTCGGCAGCATCCTGATCGCCTTCGGCCGCAAGCCCGGTGGCATCGAGAAGGCCTTCGGGCTGCCGCCGCACTACCGGTTCACATGGGGCCACGCCGTGGGCTATCCGGCAGAGGACCCCAAGGCGGGGGGCCAGCGCCCGCGGCTGAAGTTCGACGTCATCTACCACGACAACGCGTTCGGAGTGCCCTACGAGTGCCAGGCATCCACCGCCGAGATGCTGCGCGAGAAGGGCCTGATCCAGGAGCAGGCACCGCTGCCCGGCCGCTTCGAGGAGATCGTGCAGCTGGCCGAGCGCCACGGTCGCGACCCCGGCACGCTGTCGTTCCCGGCGTCGGAGATCCGTCGCCTCATGGATGACCCCGACTGGGACTTCGGTCCGAACATCCGCGCCCGCGCCGAGCACGTGCTGGCCACCGAGGACCTCCCGGAATACCCGCAGGAGATGAAGGACACCTTCGCGCGCCTGATGAGCGAGCACGGGATCGACGCCTCGAAGTTCCTGCCGCGTGACTGACCCGGCGAGCGCCGAGTGGAGCACCTGGTACGCCGAGGAGGACCCCTCGACGTGGGTGCTCGCGGAGATCCTGCGCGACCGGGCCGCAGCCCACGGCGATCGCCCGTACCTGCGCTACGGCGATGGCGCCTGGGTCACCTACTCCGAGATGAACGCGCGCGCCAACCGCGTGGCGAACGGCCTCATCGCCCGGGGCGTGAGTCCGAGCGAGTCGGTGAGCGTGATGCTGCCTAACTGCGAGGAGTTCCTGCAGTGCTGGTACGGCATCCTCAAGGCCGGCGCGGTGATGAGCAGCATCAACACCGCCTACAAGGGCGACTTCCTCTCGTGGACCATCAACCTGGTGCAGGCCCGCACGCTGTTCATCAGCGACGCCTTCCTCGATCGCCTGCACTTCATCGCGGACGAGGTGCCCCTGCTCGAGCGCGTGATCGTGGTGCCGTCCGAGTCGCCTGCCGGTCCCGACCCCTCCGTGGCCTTCGAGTCACTCGTGGCGCTGATGGACGCTCCGGCCGACGAACCCGGGGTCGACTACGCCTGGACCGACGACGCGCGGATCATGTTCACGTCGGGCACCACCGGGCGCAGCAAGGGCGTGATCAAGCAGAACGCCGCCGACTACTTCTCGGCCCGCGGATCGCTGGAGTACATGTCGAAGCGTCGCGGCATCACCGTGGATGAGATGCACGCCGAGACCTGGTTCTCGTGCCTGCCGCTGTTCCACAGCAACGCCCAGGTGCTCACGGCCTACCCGGCCCTCATCGCGGGTGGCCGCGTGGCGTTCGTCGAGCGCTTCTCGGGCACGCGCTTCTGGGAGCAGGCGATCGACATGGGCGCCACCATGTTCAACGGCATCGGCGCGATGCTGTACTTCCTCTGGAACCAGCCCCCGTCCGATCTCGACCGCGCGCACTCGGTGCACTCGGTGCTCGCCGCCCCCGCGCCGCGGGACATCTACTTCGAGTTCGAGGAGCGCTTCGGGGTGCAGCTCACCGAGGGCTACGGGCTCACCGAGACCGGCGTGTGCACGGTGATGGACCCCTCGCAGCCCGTGCGCCTCGGCAGTTGCGGTCGCGCCAACCCCGGGTACGAGGTGACCATCGTGGAGCCCGGCACCGACCGCCCCGTCCCGCCGGACACGCCCGGCGAGATCGTGGTGGACATGAAGGTGCCCAACATCGTGATGCGCGCCTACTACGGCATGCCCGAGAAGACCGCCGAGGACTTCCGCAACCTCAAGCTGCACACCGGCGACCTGGGCCGCATGGACGCGGACGGCTACGTGTACTTCATGGATCGCGTGAAGGACTACATCCGCCGCCGGGGCGAGAACGTGTCGTCCATGGAGGTGGAGCGGCAGATCACGGCGCACCCCGACGTGGCGGAGTGCGCCGTGATCGGCGTGAAGGCCGACGAAGGCGCTTCGAGCGAGGACGAGATCATGGTGGTGCTCGTGGCAGAGGGAGACGCCCCCGACCCGACGGCCCTCACGCACTGGATGGCCGAGCGCATGCCCTACTTCATGGTGCCGCGGTACATCCGCGTGGTCGATGCCCTGCCGAAGACGCCCACGGCGCGGGTGCGCAAGACCGAGCTGCGCGACGAGGGCATCGCGCCGGGCACCTGGGACCGCGATGCCGCCGGCGTGGAGGTGCGTCGCTAGGGCGCCCCGGGCCGGTGCAACCGGCACGCACTTCGTAGCGTTCCGCACTCAGGCTTACGATGTAAGAAAAGTTCGCTGGACGCGGCCAAAACGTGTCGATCGTCCGCGTGCGGGAGGGTCGGTTCTCCGGCGCAGGCCCCGCCCGGTGCCTAATGTTCGAAACATCCGGCACGAACTCCGTCCCCCGGGGTTCGAAAGAGACCCAAGGAGCGCGCACGATGACAACCGAAGCCGACCCTCTCGGGATCGTCTCCGGAGCACCGCTGGGCTTCACCGACGCCCTCACCTACCCGTACTTCCAGTCGGTCTTCGACCGCAAGTCACGCCGGGTGGCCCTCGGCATGACCGTCGAGTCGGACGTCATCGAGTACGCGTCGCCCTACGAGCCGGTGCCCCTCTCGGAGCTCGAGGAGGCCCTGCTCGTGATGGCCGGCACCGGCCTGAACGGCCTGGCGCTCGCCGACCTCGACCCCGCCCGCGGCATGTCCACGCTGGTCCAGTGGACCAACCGCACATGGCCCTCGGCGTGCTCCAACCACGGCACGGAGCTCTTCTGGAGCAACGACGACGGCCTGTGGTGGCTCGACATCTTCAAGATGGTCCCCGAGCCGGGTGAGGTGTCCACGCTGTCGGGCCGGCCCATCGAGGAGCAGGCCGACTTCATCGTCGACCTCTACCGCAGGTCGCGCGTGCGCCTGCACGAGGGCCGCGCCCAGCTGCCCACCACGCTTCCCGGGCTGTTCGACTTCAACCAGTGGAACGCCAACAAGCCGGGCACCACCCTGTTCGTGCCCATCACGAACATGACGATGGAGTACATCAACGTCCTGTTCATCTACCTGGCCCGCTCGTACGCGTTCAACATCGTTGACGAGCGCAACGGCGGGCGCTCCGCCGGCCTGCAGAAGTGGGTGGACGAGGGGCGCATCAACACCAACGTGAAGATGGGCATGATCGAGCTCGAGAGCCGCGTGCTCTCGATGATGGTCGTGGAGCAGGCGTTCATCTGCCAGAACCTCAACCTCGCGCTGCAGGCACTGGGCCTGGGCGGCTGGACCTTCACCGGCTACCTGCCCAAGTTCGTGATGGGCGGCGGCGACGTGCTCGGCCTGGGCTTCCGGTTCAACGAGGACAACGACGGCAACACCTACGCGGTGGGCCGCGACGGCTACTTCGAGGCCTACGTGCCGCCGTACTACAACGACATGCACGAGGCGGTGGATGCCTTCATGGCGATGAAGTGGGGCGCCATGGACACCGACGTGAGCAAGCCGTACAAGACCGAGTCGATGAACGAGGCGTTCACGGGTGCCATCCCGCGCCCGCACCCCGAGACCGTCGACATGGTCAAGGCCTACTGCCAGTACGCCTACGACACCTACGGCCGCTTCCCGGTGGCCATGGACCCGATGTACCAGCGCCTCACCACGCAGGCGCAGCACATCGACACCGACTTCTACGACCTCTACTACCCGGAGGGGTCGTACAGCGGGCAGCACGCCAACCACTTCCACCGCTGGCACCCGGACATCTGCGACCACGACGGCAAGCCGCCGCGCAAGGGGTAGCGCCGCGCGGCCACGATGCCGCCGGACGCACGCAGGCGAACGCGCGAAGGGGGCCCGCACGGGCCCCCTTCGTCGTTCATCACACCGCCGCCGCTAGGGCGTGGGCACTGCCGGCGGCTGCTGCCCCTGGGCCTTGGCCTGGGCGATGATGGTCTGCACGCCCTTCAGGGCGTCGCCCTCGGCCTGCACCAGGGTGCCGGCGCCGATCTGGAAGACCGCCTTGGCGATCTCCTTCGGCGGCACGCCGGCCTTCTCGGCGGCGACGATGGCCTCGGTGAGAGCCACCTGATCCTGCTGCGCCGTGGCCTGCAGTGACTGGCCCTCGATGTTGGTGCTTGCGAGGGCAGCGGTGGACGACCGCACGCCGCTCAGGCCGTCATCCCCGAGCCCGACCCCGAGGGGGATGAGGGCGAAGAGGGCGATCAGCACGAACGACGCGACGACCGGAATGAACTCCTTGAACTTTCCCATGGGCGGAAATGTGCCATGCGGCGAGGACGATGGCCCGACGTGCGTACGATTGGAACCATGCCGAGCACGCTGACCGACATGCATCTGGAGGCACAGGCGCTGGCGCGGGAGTTCGCCGCCGGTGAGATCGCGCCCCACGCGGCCGACTGGAACGCCCGCAAGCACGTGCCGGTCGACGTCATGCGCAGGATGGGTGAGCTCGGCCTGCTGGCCCCGACGATTCCCGAGGAGTACGGGGGCCCGGGGCTCGACGCCACCTCGCTGTGCCTCATCGTCGAGGAGATTGCGCGGGCCGATGCCGGCACCTCGGTCGCCATCGCGGTGCAGGCAGGGCTGGTGGCCTCTCCCCTGCTGCGGGCGGGGACCGACGCCCAGAAGGATGAGTGGCTGCCCCGCCTGGCCACCGGCGAGGTGATGGGCTGCTATGCGCTCACCGAGCCCGACGCCGGGTCGGACACCGCCGCGCTGCGCACCCGGGCCGAGGCCGATGGCGACGGCTGGCGCATCACCGGATCGAAGCAGTGGATCAGCAACGGCTCGATCGCGGAGGTCTTCATCATCTTCGCGCGCACCGGCGGGGAGGGGGCCCGGGGCGTGAGCGCGTTCGTGGCCGGTGGCGGCGACGGGCTGGTGGTCGGACCGGAGATCCCCAAGCTCGGGCTGCACACGTCATCCACCGTCGAGCTCGCGTTCGATCACATGCCGGTGCCTGCGGGCGCCATGCTCGGCCCCGAGGGCGAGGGGCTCAAGCTCGCGCTCGCCACCCTCGACGGCGGGCGCATCACCGTGGCCGCGCAGGCATGCGGCATCGCCCAGGCGGCCATCGACCTCGCGGTGCAGTACGCCTCGGGGCGCGACGCCTTCGGCGGGCCCATCGCGCGCTTCCAGGGCGTGCAGTTCCCCATCGCCGACGTGGCCGCGCAGCTCGAGGCCGCGCGGCTGCTCACGCTGCATGCCGCATCGCTGCGCGACGCCGGCCAGCCACACGGCGCCGCCGGCGCGAAGGCGAAGCTCGTGGCGTCGGCCGTGGCGGTGAAGGCCGCCGATGTCGCCGTGCAGACCCTCGGGGGGTACGGCTACTCGGGCGAGTACGCCGCCGAGCGCCTGTACCGCGACGCCAAGATCACCGAGATCTACGAGGGCACCAGCCAGATCCAGCGGCTGGTGATCGCCCGCGACCTCTTCGGGGACGCCGCCCGCTAGGTGGCGCCCGGCGCGCTCCGGGGCCTACCCGGGGTTGCGCGCCACCGCGAAGGTCTTCACGAACTGGTAGCGGTAGAGGCCGTCAGCGCCGGCTGCTGCGCGGAACAGCTCGCGCGCGCGGCGCATCACGTCGGCCTGCTCGTCCTTGGGCAGGTCGGCCCACAGGTGGGTGGCCACGGCATCCATGCGGTCGGCCAGGGCGTCGGGGCTCACCACGCGGTGGCGGGTCTCGGCCCACACGTCCATGGGCTCGAGCCCGACGTCGCGCAGCACGTCGGTGAGCCACGGCACGGGGATCTCGTTCGACACGATCGACGTGGCGAGGCGCATCACCAGCGGGTCGCCGGTGGCCTCGATGATGTCCACGGTGGGTCGGTCGTGGCGCTCGCCCGGAGCGAGGATGGCCAGCACGCCACCCGGCCGCAGCGCCCGGGCCATCTCGCCGATGGCCGCGGGGCGATCGGGCATCCAGTGCAGGGCCATCGTGCAGAGCACGAGGTCGGCCCAGCCGTCGGGCACGCCGGTCTGCTCGGCGGTGGCGGCGCGCAGGTCGACCGTCACCTCGGGGTGCGCGGCGAGGTGCTCGGCGAACACCTCGAGCATCGGCGGGGATGGGTCGACGCCCACCACCTCGCGCACGCCACCGCGCTCGACCACGCGCATGGTGGCGAATCCCGTGCCGCAGCCAACGTCGAGCACCCGCCCGAACGGCTCCTCGGGGAGTGACCGCACGAGGCGCTCCGATCCCGCGCGGTTGAGCGCCACGAGCTGCTCGTACGCCCGCGCGCTGCGGTCGAACGACTCCGCGGGGTCGTTGCCCACGACGCGGGCGCCCTAGGGCGCCACGGCCTCCTCGGCGCGGCCGCGGCTTCGGCCCCGAAGCTTCGCCCTCACGGCGTTGCGGCCCATCTCGATCATCGGGCCGGGCAGGCGGTGGCTGCGCGAGAGCACCTCGTCGAGGGCGTCGACGAACCAGCGGATGTCGTCGTCGCTGATGACGAACGGCGGCATGAGGCGGATGATCGGGTCGTGGCTGCCGGTGACCTGCGTGATGATGTTGTGCCGCGAGAGCATGGGCATCACCACCAGCTGCGGGAACAGGCTCGCGTGCATCGCGTGCACGGCATCCCAGGCCACCTTCTTCGTGCCGCCGGATGGCTGCTGCAGCTCGATGGCCACCAGGCAGCCGATGCCGCGCGCCTCCTTCAGCACCTCGTGCCGGTCGCGCAGGCCGTTGATGCCGTCGCGCAGCTTGCGACCCTGCTCGGCGCTTCGCGTGAGCAGGTTGGCGTCGTCGATCACGCTCAGCGTGGCAAGGCCGGCCGCCATGGCCAGGTTGTTGCGGCCGAAGCTCGATGAGTGCACCCAGCAGCGGTCCATGCGGCTGAATACGCCCGAGTAGACCTCGCGGCGGCAGATCATCGCGGCCACCGGCACATAGCCGCCGGAGAGCGCCTTGCTGGTGGCGATGATGTCCGGCTCGATGCCGAAGTGCTCGAAGGCGAACATGGTGCCGGTGCGGCCGTAGCCGGTGGCCACCTCGTCGCAGATGAGCAGCGTGCCGTACTCGCGGCACAGGCGCTGGACGTCGCCGAGGAAGCCGTCGGGGGGCAGCCGGACGCTGTGCCCGGGCACGCACTCGAGGATCACCGCGGCGTTGTCCTCGCGGGCGAGCACGCGCTCGAGGTGCTCGAGGTCGCCCACGGACACCTCATCGCCCGGCAACAGGTGGCCGAAGCCCTCGCGGAACTCATCGCCCCCCATCACCGAGAGCGACCCCAGGGTGAGCCCGTGCCAGCCGCCGCGGAAGTGCACGAAGCGGTCGCGGCCGGTGTGGGCCCGGGCGAACTTCAGCGAGGCCTCCACGGCCTCGGTGCCCGAGTTGCAGAAGTAGACGGCGTCGAGGTGATCGGGCGTGCGCTGCACCAGGGCCTCCGCGAGCAGGCCCGACAGCAGGGCGCAGTCCATCTGCACCATGTTGGGGAGGTCCATGTCGAGCACGTCGCGGATCGCGCCGGCCACCACGGGGTTGTTGCGGCCGATCGCAGCCACCCCGAATCCCCCGAGCATGTCGAGGTACTGCGCGCCGGCGTCATCCCAGAGGTACGCGCCCTCGCCCCGCGCGTACACGCGATCGAACCCGATCGTGCGGAACACGTCGACGAGCGTGGGGTTGACGTACTGCTCGTGGAGCTCGTAGTTCTCGCCGAAGCGATCGGCCACGAGGCGCTTGATGTCGAAGGCCATTGGGCGGGAAGGTACTCCCGTTCCCCGGGCGCTTCATCCCGAGTGCTGGTACATCACGCCCATATGCCGTGGCTCCTCGTCATCGTCGCGGGCTTCTTCGAGGTCGCCTTCGCGACCCTCCTCAAGCTCTCGAACTCCTTCACCCGCATCTGGCCCACGATCGGCTTCGCGGTGTGCGCGATCCTGAGCTTCGGAATGCTCTCGTGGGCGCTGCGCTACCTGCCCAGCGGCACGGCCTCCGCCGTGTGGACCGGCATCGGCGCCGCCGGCACCGCGGCCCTGGGCATCTACGTCTTCAACGACCCCGCCACGTTCGCGCGCATCTTCGGCATCGCGATGATCGTCGGCGGCGTCATCGTGCTGAACCTCACCGGCACGCACTGAGCGACCCGGCCACCCCGGTGCCAGGCACCGGGGTTCGCGTCACTGCGCTGCGTCGAGGCGGTGCACGGCGATCAGGCTCGTGGCACCGGGGGTGGCCACCTGCGGGCCGCTCGTGAGCACCACGCGGGATCCCTCGGGCAGGTCGAGGCGGCGCTGGGCGCGCAGCAGGCAGCGCTCCACGAGGGCCTCGATGGGCTCCTCGGGCCGCTGGTGCAGGGGCTCGGGGATGACACCCCACTCGAGGGCGAGCTGGCGCGCGACCTCACCGTCGGTGCAGAGGGCCATGATCGGCCGGCGCGGGCGGAAGCGCGCGGCAGCACGGGCGGACCCACCGGTCTCGGTGGGAATGACCAGGGCGGCGGCCTTGATCTCGCGCGCGAGCAGCACCGCGGCGCGCATCACCGACTCGGCGGTGGTGCGCCCCTCATCGCGACCGATGGCGCCGCCCTCGACCACCAGCGGCGTCACGCCGTCCTGGGCGTCGAGCGCGATGGCCGCCATCTGCTCGATGGTCTCGATCGGATACCGGCCCACGGCCGTCTCGCCCGAGAGCATCACGCACGAGGTGCCGTCG
>SXZC01000064.1 GCA_005788075.1 Actinomycetota bacterium | reverse complement strand
TGGGAGAAGGAGCACGCCGCCGAGCTCGAGGCCCTTCGCGAGCTGTCCGCCGGCCACGACGTGCTGCAGGTGGGCGATGCCCCCGTGGTGGAGCCCGTGGTTGCCGAGGCCGAGGCCGAGGCGCTCGCCGCCGCCGAGGCGCGCGGCGCGGCCGCTGCCGACGAGGCAGGCGACGCGAGCGGTGATCGCGCATGAGCGACGTGTCCGCTCAGATCGAGCTGGCCTCGCCCGGCGCCGTGGTGGCCGAGTTCGAGCACGTCGGCGAGCTCACGGTGGAGGTGCAGAGGGAGCGCATCGTCGAGGCCTGCCGCGCGCTTCGCGACGGGCCCTCGCAGTACGTGCTGCTGAGCGACGTGACCTGCGCCGACTTCCCCGACGAGCCCGGGCGCTTCCGCCTGGCCTACCAGCTCACCTCGCTTGCCACCGGCGCCCGCGTGCGGCTGCGCGCGTGGGCCGGGGCGCTCGACCCGCAGATCGAGTCGGTCACCTCGGTGTGGCCCGGCGCCAACTGGATGGAGCGCGAGGTGTACGACCAGTTCGGCGTGCGCTTCAACGGCCACCCCGACCTGTGCCGCATCCTCAACCCCCTCGACTGGGAGGGCCACCCCCTGCGCCGCGACTACCCCATCGGTGGAGAGGAGGTGCAGTTCTCGGACGCCGTCTAGGCCCCGCGAGCTGCCACGACCATGAGCACCACCGACCCGCGCACCGAGAACTTCCCGCTCGCCGCCGAGAGCCGCGAGGCCATCGAGGGCGCCCTGCGCGAGCAGCGGGCACTCACCCCCACCGAGCGGGTGATCGCCGGCGTTGAGGCCTACACGCCGCAGGAGGCCGCCGAGCGCACCCTGGCCAACGAGATGCTGGCCGACACCCGCCCCGGCGTGCGCGCCCCGCTGCTCATCAACCTGGGCCCCAACCACCCGAGCACCCACGGCGTGCTGCGCCTCATCGTGGAGCTCGACGGCGAGGTGGTGAAGGAGGTCACGCCGGTGATCGGCTACCTCCACACCGGCATCGAGAAGCAGTGCGAGAACAAGACCTGGTGGCAGTCGGTCACGCTGGTCACGCGCATGGACTACCTCGCGCCGTTCGCCAACATCAAGGCGTACACGATGTCGGTGGAGAAGCTGCTCGAGATGGAGGTGCCGGCGCGCGCCCAGTGGATCCGCGTGCTGCTGGCCGAGCTCAACCGCATCGCGAGCCACCTGGTGTGGCTGGGCACGTCGGGCCTCGAGCTCGGCGCCATGAGCGTGTTCTTCTACTGCTACCGCGAGCGCGACAACCTGCTCGACCTCTTCGAGATGGTTTCGGGCGAGCGCATGAACCACCGCTACTTCCAGGTGGGCGGCTGCGCGCAGGACCTTCCCCCGGGCTTCATCGAGCGGCTGCAGGCCTTCATCGACGAGATGCCCCGGCGCATCGACGAGTACGAGGCGCTGCTCACGGGCAACCCCATCTGGAAGGACCGCATGAAGGGCGTCGGCGTGCTGCCGGCCGACGAGCTCATCGCCCTCGGCGTGACCGGCCCCACGCTGCGCGCCGCCGGCGTGCCGCACGACCTGCGCAAGACCAACCCCTACTCGGGGTACGAGCACTTCCAGTTCGAGGTGCCCACGGCCACCGAGGGTGACTGCTACGCGCGCTACCTGGTGCGCGTTCGCGAGATGCGCGAGAGCCTGAGGATCCTGCAGCAGGTGATTGACGGCCTTCCCGAGGGCCCCACCATCGCGGACGACCGCAAGGTGGTGCTGCCCCCGCGCGAGGAGCTCGCGTGGTCGATGGAGGCGCTCATCCACCACTTCAAGCTGGTGAGCGAGGGCTTCAAGGTGCCAGCCGGCGAGGCCTACGCCCCCATCGAGAGCCCGCGCGGCGAGATGGGCTGCTACGTGGTGAGCGAGGGCGGGCCCAAGCCCTACCGCGTGCACATGCGCGACCCCTCGTTCGTCAACCTGCAGGCCACCGCGCCGCTGTGCCGGGGCAACTACCTGGCCGACCTCATCGCGATCGTCGCCACCCTCGACCCGGTGATGGGGGGTGTCGACCGATGACCGTCGCCGACATCGAGGAGTACCTGGCGCCGATCCGCCACGAGTACGCCGACCCCCGGTCGCTCATCCTTCCCGCGCTGCGCCACGCGCAGGGCACCGATGGCTGGCTCTCGCCCGCCGCACTGGCCGCCGTGGCCGAGGCCACCGGCTTCTCGCAGGCCTACGTGGAGAGCGTGGCCACCTTCTATGACCGCCTCTACATGGACGAGGTGGGGCGCTACTGCATCAACGTGTGCGTCACCCTCTCGTGCATGCTGCGCGGCTCGGACGAGCTGTTCGAGCACATCGCCGACTACCTGGGCCTGGACGGCGAGGGCACCACGGCGGACGGCATGTTCACCCTGGCCAAGGTGCAGTGCATCGGGGCATGCGACCGCGCGCCCTGCCTGCAGGTCGACTCGGGGGTGCAGCTCGGCCCGCTCGAGCCCGCCGACGCCACGTGCCTCATCGACGACCTGCGCGCCGAGCCCGCTCCCACGAGGTACGACCGCTAGTGCCCGAGCTCTACGCCGTGTACCGCCACCGCGAGTTCGGTGACCGCCTCACCACGCTCGCCGACTACGAGCGCGCCGGTGGCTACCTGGGCCTCAAGGAGACCCTCGAACTGTCGCCCGACGACGCCCTCTACGCCTTCCACCGCTCGGGGCTTCGCGGCCGCGGTGGCGCCGGGTTCCCCATGGGCCGCAAGGCGTCGTTCCTGCCCAAGGACACCGGCAAGCCCACCTACGTGGTGTGCAACGCCGACGAGAGCGAGCCCGGCACCTTCAAGGACCGGGAGATCATCGAGCACAACCCGTTCCAGCTGATCGAGGGCATCACCATCGCGTCGTACGCGGTGGGGTGCGAGCGGGCGTACATCTACATCCGCGGCGAGTACGAGACCCAGGCCAGGGTGCTGGACGACGCCATCGCCGAGGCCCGCGCCGCGGGCAGGCTCGGCCCCGACGCCCTCGGCCCGGGCAAGCCGTTCGACATCACCGTGTACCGCGGGGCG
>SXZC01000063.1 GCA_005788075.1 Actinomycetota bacterium | reverse complement strand
GACGATGTACGAGTGACCGGTGACCCACCCGATGTCGGCTGCGCACCAGTAGATGTCGTCGTCGCGCAGGTCGAACACCATGCGGTGCGTGGACGCCGCGCCGGTGAGGTACCCGCCGGTCGTGTGCACGATTCCCTTGGGCTTGCCGGTGGGCCCGGAGGTGTAGAGCGCATAGCGCATCTGCTCGGAGTCCATGGGCTCGGCGGGGCAGTCGGGGTCGGCGGCGTCCTCGATGTCCTGGAACCACAGGTCGCGGCGCTCGGTCCACTCCACCGGCTCGCCGCTGCGCCGCGCCACCACGCAGTGGCGCACGCCGGGCGCCTGCGCCAGGGCCTCGTCGGAGTTGGCCTTGAGCGGCACCTTCTTGCCGGCGCGGAACGAATGGTCCTGCGTCACGAGGACCGTCGCCCCGAAGTCCTCCATGCGGTCGCGCAGGGCCTCGGACGAGAACCCGCCGAACACCACGGTATGGGCGGCGCCCAGGCGCGCGCACGCGAGCATCGCGATGGGCAGCTCGAGGATCATCCCCATGTAGATGGCCACGCGGCCGCCGCGCTCCACGCCGAGGTCCTTGAGCGCGTTCGCGAACCGGCACACGCGCTCATGGAGCTCGCGGTAGGTGATGCTCTGGCGGTCGCCGGGCTCGCCCTCCCAGTGGAAGGCCACGCGATCGCCGCGCTCATGCAGGTGCCGGTCGAGGCAGTTGGCCGACGCATTCAGCGTGCCGCCCGTGAACCACCGGTAGAAGGGCGGGGTGGAGTCGTCGAGCGCCACGTCCCACGGTGAATCCCACTGCAGCCGGTGCGCCTGCTCCTCCCACCACCCGACCGGGTCGGCCTCGGCGCGCGCATACACCGCGGGGCTGCCAATCACCGCATAGGTGGACATGCCGGGGGGCGGGGGGTAGGTCACGCCGTCCTGCTGCAGTGCATTGATCGCCGGCCCATTGCCCGTCATCGCGACTCCTTCCGCCATCCCATATCGTTCTCGAGTGTACGCGGGCCATGTGCAAGGCACGCGCGGCAAGGCCGGAGAGGTGCGGGACATGGCGGAATACACGCCGGGGCGCGGGGCCCCGACCGGGGGTGCCAGCCGTGAGGCGCGCCTCAGCGCGGTGCTCGCGCGCTGGCCGGTGCTGGCCGAGCCGTGGGCGCAGGACCTCGAGCGCCGGCGCGTGGACGCCTCGAAGCCCGTCGATGTATCGCCGGCCGCGCGCACGGGGGCCAACGCCGCCGAGCAGGGCATCACCCCCCTGCAGGCGATCAACCGGGCGCTCGGGCTGCCCGATGACCACGGCGTGGATGAGGTGCAGCGCCGCCGCGGCGGCGAGCCCGGGGACGACCCGGGCGACTGACTCAGTCGGGCGAGACCGGCGTCTCGGCCCCCGGGGTGCCCTCTGGCACGAGGATCACCTTCGGCGGCGCGAGGTACACGGTCGTGAACACGTCGTCGCTCACGAGATCCGACCCCTTGAACACCTTGCGGGTGATCCGCACGCTGAAGCCCTCGCTGCCCTCGCTGTAGAGCACCTCGCCCTGGGTGACGTCCGGGCTCGTCACCCTCCGCTCCACCGGCTTGGTGAACTCGAAGCGCTCGCTCGTCTCGCTCTCCACCTTGCGGTCGAAGGAGGTCGAGTAGAGGGCGATCGTGATGCTGTCGGCTGCGTTGGTGACCCGCACGAGGGCCGCGGCGTCCCAGTTGTTCGTGATCTTGAGGTCGGGGGTGGGCCACGACAGCGTGGCCTCGCGGCCCTCGGGGTAGCGGTAGATGTAGAGCTGGTGCGCGGTGTGCTCGTTGAGCTCGAAGCCCGCGAAGAACGCGGCGTTGAAGAGCGTGGTGGCCACCTGCGAGACCCCTCCGCCCACGGCGTCCACGTAGAGGCCGTCGGCCACCATGGGCGCGGCCACGAACCCGCGCGCCTCGGTTCGGCGGCCGAGGGCCTTGTTGAGTGACAGCGATCCTCCCGCGGGGATGATGGTGCCGTTGAGGATGCTGCTCGCCCGCCGGATGTTCGTCACGCGGGCCTCGCCGGGCGAGTAGGGGGTGGTGTAGGAGCCCACCTCCTCCTTGATGCCCAGCGACCGGGCCTTCTCGGTGGTGAACACGGGGGTCACGTCCACGAATGACGACTCCACGGGTCGGTCCTCGCCCATGAGGCCCTCCGCCACGCGCCGGGCATCCACGAGCCGGCCGGTCTTCGAGGGCACGACCACCGCCCGCTTGCCCCGGATCACGTAGCGCGCGGGGCTGGGCACCACCGAGCCCTTGGGGTACGCCGCGAGCAGCGGCCTCCGGAGCTCCGATGCCGCGATGCGCAGCCCCTCCGGCGTGAAGCGCATCGCGCGCGCGACGTCATCGCGTGGCAGGGTCGCCTCCAGGTCGTCGACCACCACGTTGGTGCCACGCCGGATGACCTCCTCGGCCTGCGCCACCTGCTGGCGGGCGGCATCCGTGGTGAGCGCGGGCTCCTTCGGGCGGAGGGGCAGGGCGATCGCGCCGGGCAGGGCGGTGAGGTCGTCGGATACCGCGGCGGCCAGCGCCTTGCGGTCGAGCACGCGCCCGGCCTCCGAGGGCTCCACCGTGAAGTCCGCGCCCCTGACGAGCACGGCGGCATCGCGCTCCGGGCGATCCACCTGGTCACTCACCTCCGCCACCCAGCCGGCCACCGCGCCCTTGCGGAAGTCCGCGCGCAGCGGCACCTCATTTGCCGACTGCCCGGTGATGGCCTTGAGCCCGCGGATGAGGCGGCTCGGCGAGGCATCCTGCGCAGCCCGGATGGCCGCCTCCACATCCACCGTGGCGCCGATGTCGGAGAGCCGCACGGTGGCGACGGTGCCGCCGCCCGCCTGCAGTTCCACCCTGCGCGACAGCAGCTCGTCCGCGCGCTTGGTGAGCGCCGCCTTCGCCTGCGCCTCATCGCCGCCCATGTCCACCCCTGCCACCGTGGTGCCGGGCGCCGTGCCCCCGCCCCCGCCCGCGATGAGCAGGATCACCACCACGAGCAGCACGGCGGCGGCACCGATGACGATCCCGCGCATGCGACGGCCCGCCGGCGGACGGGGAGCGCGCTGCCGGCCGCGCGGGGCGTCGGCAGACCCCTCGGAGCCACGGCGCCCGGGCTCCTGGCGATCCGCCGCGGTGCGCTCGCGCTGGCGCCTCTCGCGCTCGCGTCGACGGCGCTCGCGCTCGGCGTCGGGATCGCGCTCGGGTGGGCCGGTCTCGCTCATGCGGAGGGGCGCGGAGCGAGGTGCGATGGGTTGGTGTGCTGCGTTCTCGTGCCGATCATGGGGCCGCTCGTGCGCTGGTGCGGGGCACGCGGCTCAGGACTCCTCACGGCAGATGCGCCCCGCGCGGGTGATGCGCCGTGCGATCGCCCATGCCGGGAGCACCACCGCGATTCCCCCGAGGATGTCCGCGATGGATTGCTGTCCCGTCGCCACGACGGTCGCGGCGACGGCGGGAGGATAGGCCACGGCCGCGGCGCGCACCGCCGGGCTGGTCGACGACGACCGGTCGGCCCACGCGCCGGGCGTCCCCAGCCCGGTGCGTGGCACCGGCGTCAGGCCGCCTGCGCTGCCACCTGTGTCGCGAGCGCATCCACCGCGGTGATGCCGCTGCGCACGGCACCCTCCATGGTGGCGGGCCATCCGGTGGCGGTCCAGTTGCCGGCGAGCGCGAGGCCCTCCACCGGCGTGCGGGCCCCCGGTCGGCGCGCCGCCTGCCCGGGCGCGGGCGCGAAGGTGGCGCGCGCATCCTTGGTGACCGCCCATGCAGAGAGCGTCGCCGCCCGCGCGGCGGGGAGGAGCGCCCGCACCTCGCGGTCCATGGCCTCGGCCAGTTCCCCGCGCGGCACGCCCATCTCGGCGCGCGCGGCGGAGAGCGAGAGCGCCACATGCTGCCCGGGGGCGCCCTCGCCGGTGATCGCCGTGCGGTCGAACATCCACTGCACGGGGCTGTCGACCACGGCGAGTATCGGGCGGTCCAGCACCGGCCTGTCGTACCAGAGGTGCACGTTCACGATGGGCGACTCCCCGAGGGCCGGGTCGTCGGGCAGTGCGGCCGGGGCCACGGCGCGCGCCCGTGAGGGCGGCAGGGCCAGCACCACGGCGTCGGCCTCGATGCGCGAGCCATCATCGAGGTCGAGCCCGTCGCCATCGGCGGCGGATACCGCGCGGCCGGTCACCACGCGGCCGCCCGATCGCTCGATCAGGCGCCGCGCCGGGGCATCCACCAGATGCGACAGCCCCACGAGCGCCCAGCCGATCGAGGCGCCGCCGGATGTGCGCATGAGCCCCTCGGTGATGACGAAGGCGGCGAGGGCGGCCGACACGCGGTCGGAGCGGTCGTTGCAGGTGGGCAGGATGACCACGTCCCAGAAGCGCTCGATGGCGGCGTCGCGCTGGCCATGCGCGCGCAGCCACTCGCCGAACGCGACGTCGTCGAGCGCGTCGCGCCCGCGCGGGCCGAGCGCCGCGATTGCCGTGAGGGCGCGCAGCGCCCGCACCCGCTCGGCGCGGGTGAGGAGGGCATAGCGGCTGAACGCCGGGCCCATGTGCAGGGGCGCGGGCAGTCGACGGGCCGTGAGCACCCCATGCGTGCCCGCGCGATCGCGCACGTCCACGTGCAGAACCGGCTGCATCGCCGTGAGCCCCTGCGACCCGAGGCGCGCGAGCAGCGACGTGTAGGCGGTGCAGCAGCCCAGGTGCACGTGCTGGCCGTTGTCGAGCTCCACGCCGGTGCCCGGGTCGGTAAACGAGAACGCCTTGCCGCCCAGGAAGGGCCGCCGCTCCACGAGGGTCACGCGGGCGCCGCGGCCCGCAGCCTCCACGGCCGCCGCGATGCCGGCGAGCCCCCCGCCGGCAACGGCCACGCGCGCGCCTCGCAGGCTCACCTGCGCCTCGTGGTGAGCGCGCGCGCGATCGAGCGCGCCATGAGCGCCAGCTTCCGGCGTCCGGGCAGCGAGACGCGCCCCTGCGTCACGTCGAAGTCCCGCGCCGCCAGCCTGGCGAGAATGTCCTCGTAGAGCGCCGCCAGCATCTGCACGCACATGCGCGCCCGCAGGTCGAGCATCGGCAGCAGCATGTGCCCGCTCGCGAAGTACTCCCCGGCGCGCGCGGCCTGCGCCTCCATCAGATGCCGCATCCCCGGGGTCATGCGGTCGGCCATGATGTCGGCCTCGGTCACGCCGTGCGCGGCCATCTCGTCGGCGGGCAGGTAGATGCGGTCGCGCAGGGAGTCCTCCTGGACATCCCGCATGATGTTCACCACCTGCATCGCCACGCCGAGGTCCTCGGCGTGGCCCACGGCGGCGGGATCGCGGAAGCCGAACACATGCAGCGAGAGCACCCCCACCGCACCGGCCACGCGGTCGCAGTAGGTCTTGAGAGCCGGCCAGTCGGGGTAGCGCGTGGTGTCGAGGTCCATCGCCACGCCCTCCACCAGGGCGTCCATGGGGCCGCGCGGGATGCCGAACCGTCGGATGGCGTCTGCGAGGGCGATGAGCACCGGGTCATCCGCCGGCACCGCCCCCGCATAGGCGGCGTCGACGTCGCGCCTGCGCGCGGCGACGGCCGCCTCCTTCTCCGCCTGGCCCTCGGCGCCATCGACGGAGTCGTCGCACAGGCGGCTGAACGCGTAGAGCGCGTGAATGCCCCGGCGACGCTCCCGCGGGAGGAGGATGAACCCGAAGTAGAAGTTGCGGGCCTCCGCCCGCGTGATCTCGGTGCAGCGGTCGTAGGCCTCCTCGACCGTCACGTGCGTCCCCCGCGCAGCATGCGCCAGGCCACCCCCGCGGCCATGCCGGCACGCCCGCGCGCGCCGGGCGCCGGGCGCGCGGCGATGGTGTCGTGGTCTTGCGCGGCGATGGAGTCGCACACCCAGAGGCCGCCGGCAGTGAACATCGCGATGTCGTGCCGCACGCGGCGGGGCACCATGGCGCGCAGGGGCGCCCCCTCCACCAGTCGGGCGCGGGCGCGGCCAACCTCCATGCGCACCAGCTCGCGCAGCGCGGGCGACGCCGCCGGCGCGCGCAGGTCGTCCACCGACACGCCGAAGAGGTCCATGTCCTCGCGGGGCAGGTACACGCGGTCGCGCTCATCGAGGTCGCGGCGGATGTCCTGCCAGAAGTTGACGAGTTGGAGCCCCTCGCAGGTGGCATCCGACAACGCGACGCTCCGCGCGTCGTCGATGCCGAGCACGCCCAGCACCATGCGGCCCACCGGCGTGGCCGAATGGGCGCAGTACCAGAGCAGGTCATCGTGGGTGTCCCACCGGCTGATGCGCTGGTCGATGCGGTTGGCCTCCACGAGCCGCTCGAACTGCTCGACCGGCAGCCCGCGCCGCCGGATGACGTCGGCCGCGGCGACGAGCACGGGGTCGTCGCCATCGCCGCTCATCGCGGCGTGCAGGCCCGCCTCCCAGGCGTCGAGCGCCTCGAGGCGCTCATCCGGCGTGGCCACCCCGGCGTCGCCGATGTCGTCGGTCACCCGGCAGTAGGCGTACACCGCGCGCATGTCATCGCGCACGTCGCGCGGCGCGAGCATGAACGCGACGGGGAAGTTCTCGTCGTGATCCCGCGTGATGTCGGCGGCCCGGGCGCGGGCCTCGCCGGTGCTCACGCCGCGTACCGCCCGAGGGCCATCACCGGGAAGTAGAGCCGGTAGTAGTGGTACTTGATCATGAAGTCGAGCGGGAAGCCGGTGCCGGTGAAGGCGTCCTCGTCCCACCCGCCGTCTGCCGCCTGCTCCCGCACGAGCCACGCGATGCCGCCCTCGATGGCGGGGCTTTCGGGGTCTGCGGCCATGAGGCCGATGAGCGCCCAGGCGGTCTGCGATGCGGTGGAGGGCCCGATGCCGGCCAGCGAGGCATCGCGGTAGCTCTCGATGTCCTCGCCCCAGCCCCCGTCATCGTTCTGGCACGCCTGCAGCCACTCGACCGACCGGCGCACCCACGGCTCCCGCATGTCCACGCCACAGGCGGCGAGCGCCGGGAGCACCGACCCTGTGCCGTAGACGTGGTTCACGCCCCAGCGCCCCCACCACGAACCATCTTCACGCTGCGTGGCGCGCAGGTAGGCGAGGCCGGCCCGAACGGCCGGGTGCCCCACGGGCACGCCGCAGTGCACGAGGGCCTCGAGCACGTGCCCGGTGACGTCCTCGGTGGGCGGGTCGATGACCTCGCCGAAGTCGCACACGGGGAACTGTCCAACCAGCCGGCTGGTGTTGTCCACGTCGAAGGCGCCCCAGCCGCCGTCCCTGCTCTGCATCGCGAGCAGCCAGTCGACCGCGCGCTGCACCACGCCGTCGCCGGGCGGCACGCCGGCCTTGAGCAGCGCGAGCAGCACCTCGGCGGTGTCGTCGGTGTCCGGGTACCACTCGTTGTGGAACTCGAATGCCCAGCCGCCGGCCTCACCCCGGCGGGAGATGCGGCGCCAGTCGCCCTCGCGTGTGATCTCGCGGGCCATGAGCCAGTCGCGCGCGCGATCCACGGCGTCGTCGTCGCCCGCGGTCCCGGAGTCATGGATGGCGATGGCCGCGAGGCAGGTGTCCCATACGGGTGAGATGCACGACTGGATGCGCAGGCGGCCCTCGCGGCGCAGCGCGAATGTCGAGAAGCCGTCGAGGGCACGCTCGATGACCGGGTGGTCGAGCGGCATGCCGAGCGCGTGCAGCGCGATGATCGAGTAGACCCACGGCGGCTGGATGCCCGCCCACGATCCGTCGACCTCCTGGCGGTCGAGGATCCATCGGCGGATGCGGCGCTCCGAGGCGCGGCGCACCGATGCGACCGGCCACCGGTTGTAGGTGCGCGCGAGCGGCATGAGGCGCCGCATCGTCGCGGTGAGCGGGCCCGGCGTGCGGGGCGGCGGCCCGTCCACGCTGCCGGGCGACTCGGCGAAGATCTCCTCGACCGAGGGCTCCTGCGGGAAGGTCGGGTTGCGCGAGAGCACCACCAGCAGGGGCACGAACGTGCCGCGCGCCCATGAGGCGAACCGGTACACCGAGAGCGGCGCGCGCGGGGGCATCAGCATGAGCTCCGGCGCGGCGGCGGGCAGCGACTCCCAGGGGTACTTGCCGAGCACCGCGAGCCACAGGCGCGTGAAGAAGCGGGCCTTGTTCGCGCCGCCCAGCATGAGGATGCGGTCGCGCGCCCGGCGCATGGGCTCCGACTCGGCCGGCACGCCCGCCAGGCGGAGCGCGTACCAGGCCTCCACCGTCACGCTGAGGTCGCCATCCGCGCCATGCCACACTGGCCAGCCGCCGTCGTCCCCCTGGGTGGCGAGGAGCTCAGCGGCGATCTCGCGGCGGTCGTCGTCGGTGGCGCGACCCAGCGCCTCGAGCAGGAACAGCTGCTCGGCGGTGATGGAGGCGTTCGACTCGAGCTCGCCCCACCAGAAGCCCGAGGGGTCCTGCAGCCCGCGCAGGTGCTGCGCGCCGCGGTCCGCCGCGATGCGCGCGGCGGCGCGCAGCTCGCCCTGGGTGAGGCTGCTCGTCATGCCGCCACCATGCCACGCGCCCCGGCGCGCTCGCGGAACCACTGCACGGCGTCGTCCACGGCCCGGTCGATGTCCGACTGCGGGAGGCCCAGCTCGGTGATCGCCCTCTGCGGCGAGAAGAACCTCCGCGTGCGCGCGAGCAGCGCGCCATCCAGTGGCGCGCGCGGCTCGCGCCGGAGCAACCGTCCCTCCACCAGCTCATCCACCGCAGCCGCGGCGATGGCTACGGCGTGGGGTATGCGCCGGGTGGGCGGGGGCGGCCCGCCGGCCCGGTGCACCAGGCCGAGGATGTGCTGCAGGGTCATGTTGCCCCAGGCGTGGCCGAGGATGTACCGGCGCCCCGGCTCACCGCGCTCGAGGGCGAGCAGGTGGCCGGCCGCGACGTCGCGGACGTCGATGATGTTCAGGCCGGTATCCACGTATGCGGGTATGCGCCCGGCCAGGGCGTCGACGATGAGCTGGCCGGTGGGGGTGGGGCGGTGGTCCCCGGGCCCGATCGGCGCCGAGGGGTTCACCACGTAGCCCTCGAGCCCGCTCGCCACCGCTCGCCGCACGAGCGACTCGGCCGCCACCTTCGACTGCTTGTAGGCCCCGATCACCTGGCCCTTGGGCTGCAGGGTCTCCTCGTCCCCGTGAGTGCCGTCCCCGGGGAGGCCGATGGTGGCCACCGATGACGTGTGCACCATCGGCACTCCCGCGCGCCGCGCGGCGTCGATGACCACCTGCGTGCCGCCGACGTTCACCGCGCGCACTTGGGTGGCGCGCCGTCGGCTGAGTGAGTAGATGGCCGCCACGTGGAAGATGGCCTCGGCGCCTTCGGCCGCCCGGCGCACCGCGACCGGGTCGCGGACGTCGCCCTCCACCGGCTCGATGCCGTCGGGCAGGGCGCTGCCGGGGGTCCCACCCGGGCGCACGAGCCCGCGCACCTCGAAACCCGCATCACGCAGGTGCATGGCCACGTGTGATCCGATGAATCCCGTTGCACCGGTGACCAGCGCGCGCCTCATGCCGCATCCCCCAGGGCCGCGGCGACCGCCGGCACGAGCCCGCGCCGCGCGGCGCGGGCGCCGCGCGCGAGGCGTGCCCATGCCGCGATGTCGGAGGGCCGGCGGATGAGGCGGCCGAGCACGCGCAGCGGGTGGACATCCCCGCGATCGTCCACCACGCCCGTGATGTCGGGCAGCACGTCGTCGGCCCGGTCGGTGACGGCACGGATCGCGGCGAAGGGGATTCCCGCCCGCGCGCAGGCGCGCGCGGTGCCCGCGCTCTCCATGTCCACCACGAGGCCGTCGAGCGCCCGCCGCTCCGCGGGCTGCGAGACCACGCGATCGGCGGTGACGAGGGTGCCCCGCTGCGCACCGGCGCCGTGGGCGAGGGCGCGGTCGCAGTCCCAGGCATCTCCCGTGAGGGCATCCCGCACGCTCTCGGGCACCACCACGTCGCCGCGCTCGAGCGAGGGGTCGAGCGCGCCGCAGAACCCGACCGAGATCGCCGCGGTCACGCCATCCGCGATGGCGGCGCTCGCGCGCTCCTCCGCCGGTCCGGCGCCCATCCCCGTGACGATCACGCGCACGCCGGGGCCGGCGAACCGGCGCAGCATGCGCTCCTCGGCCGGCACGGCGCACACGAGCGCGACCACGCCGCGACCCATCGCCGTCGTTCCCCCCGGCTCACCCGCGCGCGAGCGCGAGCAGGTCCTTCGGGCTCGACATGGCGTCGAGGATGGTGGTTGCCTCGTAGCCGCAGTGCATGAGGCAGTTCGCGCAGCGCGGGTCGCGGTCGGTGCCGTACTTGTCCCAGTCGGTGTCCTCGAAGAGCTCGCGGATGCTGCCCACGTGCTTGTCGGCCAGCAGGTAGCAGGGCGACCGCCACCCCTCGACCGTGTACGTGGGCATGCTCCATGCCGAGCAGCGGTACTGGCGCTTGCCCTGCAGGAACTCGTGGAACAGCGGGTTGTTGTAGAAGGGGATGTCGAGCCCCTCGCAGCGCTCGTGCACCTCGGCGTAGAGCGCCTGGGCCTCCGTGCGCGCGAGGAACTGCTCGCGGTCGTGGGTTACCGACTCGTAGTCGTAGCCCGGGGAGGTGATGCACCCCTCCACGCCCATGTCCTTGAGGTACGTGAAGAGGTCGACGTACTCCTCGGCGGGGGTTCCGCGGAAGATCGTGGTGTTCGTGCACACGCGGTACCCGCGCGCGATGGCCTCACGCATGTGCGCGGTGGCCTTCTTGAACACGCCCTGGCGGTCGACGGCGTGGTCGTGCACCGACTCCATGCCGTCGATGTGCACCACGAAGGCGAAGCGCTTGGTGGGCTCGATGCGGTCGAAGGCCTTGTTCATCAGGATGCCGTTGGTGCAGAGGTACACGAACCGGCCCTGGTCGATGATGCCGTGCACGATCTCGTCGATCTGCTTGTGGATGAGCGGCTCGCCACCCGGGATGTTCACGATCGGCGCGCCGCACTCGTCGGCCACCCGCAGGCACTCCTCCACCGTCAGGCGCTTGTGGAAGACGTCCTTGTACTCCTGGATGCGACCGCAGCCGGTGCAGGCGAGGTTGCACAGCTCGAGGGGCTCGAGCATGAGGGTGAAGGGAAAGCGCTCCTTGCGCTGGAGCAGCTTCTTCTTCGCGAGGTACGTGGCCATGCCGAGCTCAAGGGCAATCGGTCGTCGCGGCACGCTGGGCTCCTGGGGTAAGTGCGGAAGGGACGCCCGAACGCTAATGCACTCACCGGCGCAGCGCCATGCCCCGGACCCGCAGGCTGCGCGCCGCGCGCGCCGCGGGCTAGCTCTGCCGCGCGAAGGCGGTGTCGGCGATGGCCGCGAGGTCGTCCACGGGGCCCGGCAGCTGGTGCAGCAGGTCCATGGCGCGACCGTGTGACTCGGCGGCGAGCGCGCGTGCGCGATCCATGCCGTGAAGGCTCGTGTAGGTCACCTTCCCCATGCGCTCGTCCGCGCCCACGGCCTTGCCCATCTCGGCCTCCGACCCCGCCACGTCGAGGATGTCGTCGACGATCTGGAACAGCAGCCCCACCTCGCGCGCGAACGCCCGGTAGATGGCCTCCTGCTCCGGCGGCGGGGGCGCCAGCACCAGCGCGATGTGCACCGACACCGCCATCAGGCGGCCGGTCTTGAGGGCGTGCATCGCCGCGAGCGCGTCCGGTCCGCCCGCGCCCGCGCCCTTGAGGTCGAGGTACTGGCCGCCCACCATGCCCGCAACGCCGGTGGCGCGGCTGAGCTCGCGCAGGATCCCCACCTGCACGGCCGGCCCACCACCCTGCTCCTCGCACACCAGCCGCATGGCCTCGGCGAACAGGGCGTCGCCCGCGAGGATCGCCACGTCCTCGCCGTACACCACGTGGCAGGTGGGCACGCCGCGACGCAGGTCGTCGTCGGCCATCGCGGGGAGGTCGTCGTGGATGAGCGAGTAGGTGTGGATGAGCTCGATCGCCGCCGCCGAGGGCATGAGGTCGGCCGGATCGCACCCGAGGGCCTCGGCCGTGGAGAGGGCCAGCACGGGGCGGATGCGCTTGCCCTTGGCGAGCAGCGAGTAGCGCATGGCCTCGACCAGCCCCTCCGTGCCGCGTGCCTCCTCGGCCTCGCGCGCATCGGGCACGCTGAACCACAGCCCCTCGAGGTAATCGTCCACCTGCTGGCGCAGGTGGTCGGGGTAGCGGGCGTGGACGGTGCTCGTGCCGGTCTCGGACATGGGGCCGCAGGGTACCCGGCTGGTACCGTCGCCCGCCATGCGCGCCCTCGTGCTGCACGGCCCCGACGACCTGCGCCTCGAGGAGGTGCCCGAGCCCGTGCCCGAGCCCGGTGAGGTGGTGCTGCGCGTCACGGGCGCGCTCACCTGCGCGACCGACGCCAAGATGATGCGCCAGGGCGGCCATCCGGCACTGCCGCCCAACCCCGCTCCCTTCGGCCACGAGGCCTGCGGCGTGGTGTCGGCGGTGGGGGAGGGGGTCACCGGCGTGGCGGAGGGCGACGAGGTCGTGGTGGCCAACTCGGCCCCGTGCGGGGAGTGCCCGCCATGCCTGGTCGGCCGGCCCTCGCTCTGCGAGTCGATCGTCTACCTCTCGGGCGCCTTCGCGGAGTACCTGCGGGTGCCCGCGCGCATCGTGGAGCGCAACCTGCTTCCCCTGCCGCCGGGCCTGCCGCCGCGACGGGCGGCCATGGTCGAGCCCCTCGCGTGCGCCGTGCGCGGCGTCGAGCGCGTGGAGGCGGGTGCCGGCGACGAGGTGGTGGTGCTGGGCGGCGGGGTGCAGGGCACGCTCATCGCCGGCCTGCTCGCGGGCCGCGGATGCCTGGTGACGCTCTGCGACCCCCACGCGCCGCGGCGGGAGCGCGCCCTCCGGTTCGGCGCGTCACGCGCGATGGACGCCCCGCGGGACCCCTCCGCCGTGCAGGCCGTGAAGGCCGCGCATGGCGGTGGTCGCGGCCCCGCCGCCGTGGTGGAGGCCGTGGGGCGCCCCGAGGCATGGGAGGCCGCAGTGGCGATCGCCCGACCGGGCGGCGAGGTGCTGCTGTACGGCGGCTGCGCCGCGGGCACCACGGTGACCCTGCCCACGTTCCCGCTGCACTACGGCGAGCTGGCGATCCGCGGGTCGTACCACCACACACCCGAGGCCGTGCGCGAGGCGCTCGCCCGCCTCGCGGCGAACGACGCGCCCTACGACGAGCTGATCGGCGACGAGATCGGGTTGGAGGACGTGGCCGGTGTGCTGCGGGCGGGGTCGGGCGAGAAGCGCCCGGTGCGCACGGCCCCCTAGGAGTTCTTGGCGATCAGCTTCTTGAGCTCGTCGAACTGCGCGGCCTGGGCCCGCAGCGTGGCCAGCTCGGACTCCTGGCGGCGCACCAGCCTGGCGAGCTCCTTCACGGCCTCGTCGAGCGTGGCGATGACGGCCTCGACGTCCGCCGTCGCGCGTCCCGACCCGGGGGGACGACCCCGTCGCGTGCGCGGCTCGAGGGCCACGCCGCGCTTGCGCGCGATGCGGTAGTAGTTGGCCGCCACGGTGCCGGCGCGTCGGCCGGTGCGCCTCGAGATGTCCTCGAAGGCGTCGCTCTTCGACATCGCGCCGCCTGCGGTCATGGTCTCCACCTCGGCGAAGATCGCCTCGGCGACGCCGCCGCGCGGTGCCCCGCGGTCCGCCGCTGGGGCCGTGCCGTCGTTGGCCGGCGTCGCGGCGCTCGCGTTGTCAGTCATCGACCTATCTCCCGGTAGTGGTCAGCCCGGGTAATACACATGTCAATTACATGTGTCAAATCCGATATATAAAACATGCAACAGCCAGATATTCACCCGGTGGTGAATACGGCGAGGGTCGCCGTGAACCCGTGCAGGTGCGCGCGCCCGCCGACGGGCCCGATCTCGCCATTGCAGAAGAGCCCCGCAAGAGGAACCGGGCCGAGCACGTCGGCCACGGCCCGCGCATCGTGGTCCGGCTCCGGGAACATCCTCGTACCGCGCCCGTTGCAGGTGAAGAGGAGGGCACCGCCCGCGGCCGCGCCCGGCACCCCCTCGAGCGCCCGTCGCAGGTCCGCATCGGCCGACTCATGGTCGCGTACCTGCAGGCGCATCACCTGGCCAACCCGCACGCGCTCGCCGAGCGCGATCGCCCCCGACGACGGGTCGCCGCCGAGGATGCCGCGGATCAGGAAGTCACCCTGCTCGAGCTGCGGCTTGTTGCCGTCCTCGACCAGGCCCGCCAGCACGCCCTGGTCGACGAGCGCACGGTCCTCGCCGGGGAGGTCCTCGACCACCGCCTGCACGCGCTCGAGCGCGGGGCGCCCGGCGAGTTCCTCCACCACTCCGTCGTGACAGGCCGTGATGGTCATCTCGGGGCCGACGGGCCGGCACCCCTGCGAGACCACCGCATGGGCGCCGGGCACCACCACGCCCACAGCCCCCTCGGCGAGCACGTGCTCGCCGAAGATGAGGCGGTGCTCGCCCGGTCCCCGCCCGCCCGACGCCATGCCGCCGATCACGGTTCGCGCCGCGGGCTTGCCATCGGGACCGTGCAGGGAGTCCGGCGGGAACGAGAATGGGTCGGCGAGCAGGATCACCGCGTGGTCGGTGGCGATCTCCTCGGGCGCGTGGGGATCCACCTGCGCGGGCCAGCCCGTGAGCACGGTCGCGCCGTCCTCGTCGAGCCCGGGGTCGAGGACGAACGGCTCGAGGACGGTGTCCGGGAGGGCGGCCGCCCAGAGCGACAGGCCCGGGGGCGCCTCGACCTCGCGGCCGGTGCCGACCACGGCTTCGGCCGTGCAGCCGATGAGGGCCCCGGGCCCGAGCTCGGCGTTGACGATCGCGGCGATGCCAGCGGCGTTTGCCATGAGGTCCGGGGTGGCGAAGACCACCACCAGGTCGGGCCGGCGAACGCCGAGGTCGTGGCGCACCGCGGCGCACGCCTCGCGGGCGGCATCGCCGGGTTGCGGGAGCGTGCTGAGGGCCGATGCAAATGCATTCACGGGACCAGTGTCCCGCAGGCCGCGCGGCCATGCCGTGCCTACGGAAAGCCCTACCATCGACGCGGGCCGCTTGACACTCACGCTGTGGACTGGTCAGGTTCCCGGAGATGCGCCATCACACCGCCGCCGGGCGACCCCAGTGAACCGCCGGCCCTCGCTTGCGAGGCGCATCACCGCGATTGCCGCCGCCGGGCTCGCGACCCTCGCATGGCTCCTCGCCGTGTTCGTATGGACCTCCACCTCGAAGGTCACCGAGACGGGCGGTTTCGCGGCCGTCACCGTCGAGACGGTCCAGAGTCCCGAGGGCACGACTGTCGTCACCGACGCGCTGCTCGACAAGGTGGACGCCTTCGCCACGGCGAACGGCTACGCCTTCACCCCGACCGCGCGCACGCAGATCGAGGACGCGCTCACGACGGTGCTCGACGGGGCCGAGTTCCCCGGCCTCATGGGACCGGCGATCGAGGCGGCGCGCCAGGCCTACGCCGCGGCGCCTGACGGGCCGATCACGCTCGACTTCGCGAGCCTCCGGCCGCTCGCGGTGGAGAAGGTGCAGCAGGTGAACCCCGGGCTGGTCTCGCGCATCCCGCCCGCCGGTGATCTGACGGTGACCGTCCAGAAGCAGGAGGTCCCGCCGGTGCTCCGGACGATCGAGGAGGCCAGCGGCACCCTGCGGTGGTCGCCGGTGTGGCTCCTCGTCATCGCCGTCGCGCTCGCCGCGCTCGGGCTCTGGGCGTCCGTCACCCGCGGGCGGATGCTCATGGGTTTCGGCATCGCATCGATCCTCATCGCATTCGTGCCGCTTGCGATGTATCTGGCGATCCCGCCGATCACGGCGTCGTTCGCCGAGGCCGGGAACCCGGCCGACCTCGTGTCCACGGCCACGGTGGCGATCCTCTCCAGATGGTGGATCGCCCTCCTGGTCGCGGCGCTCGTGGGCGTGGCGCTCATCGGCGCCTCCGTCTACATGCGGCGGCGCCCGGTGCAGCGGCGCGGGCCGGTGATGCTCGGGCGCTAGCCCCCGGCCGGGGGTTCCTCGGCTTCGTCGAGGGGATCGATCAGCGCGTGGGCCTCGATGGCCCGGTCGCCCGGCACCATGATGTCGCGCGGCCCGCCGGCCAGGAAGTCCGGGACGTCGAAGCCCGCCATGCGGCGCACATAGGCGGGGATGCCCGCATCGCCGAGCATGCCCTGGATCATCTCCGCCTCGGGTTGGTTGCGCGCGATGGCCACGCGCACCCATTGCACCTCGGGCCGGGCCGGGCCCCCGCGGCCGGCCGCCGCCGGAATCGCCAGCAGCGCCCCGAGCGCGAAGCCCACCACGTGCAGCCAGTGGGCGGTGTCCGACTGCGCGCCCGAGAGCGCCGCGATGGTCTCCCAGGCGATCCAGGCGGCGATGAGGATCCACGCGGGCAGGCCACCACCGCGCGCGGTCCCCGTCCACGCCAGGTGCAGGCGGGCCTTCGGGAAGAGCACGAGGTAGGCGCCCAGCACGGCGGCCACGATGCCCGACCCGCCGATCACCGGTTGGGGCGAGGCGGCGTCGAACCAGGCCTCTGCGATGAACGCCAGGTAGCCCACGCCGATCACGAACGGCAGGAACCGCGCCCGCCCGAGGCGCTCCTCGAGCGACGGGGCGAAGACCCAGATGAACACGAGGTTGCCCAGTAGGTGCCACCACGACGCGTGCAGGAACTGCGCGGTGAGCGCCTCCACCCAGGGCGAGTGCTCGGCCGAGAGCAGCACGCACGGGTCGGCGGCCACCGGGCCGTCCTGGCCCGTGAGGTGCGCCGGCACCATGCCCCAGCGGCAGGCGAGGGCCTGCGAGGAGTCGTCGATGTTCCCGTCGTCGGGGCGCAGCGCCTGCACCAGCCACATCACGGCCCACGCGGCCATGAGGGCATAGGTGAGGACGGGAACGCGCGGGCGCGGGAGGTCGTCCGAGAGGATCCGCGCCATCGCGCCGTCCTCTAGCCCAGGACGTGCATGAGGAGGGCCGCCTGCACGTGCAGGCGGTTCTCGGCCTCGTCCCACACGGCCGAGCGTGGCCCGTGGTAGACGGCGCGCGTGATCTCGAGCCCGTCGTGCGCCGGGAGCGGGTGCAGGGCGACGGCGTCGGGCGCGGCGGCATCCATGAGCGCCTCGTCAACCCGGTAGGGCGCGAACACCCGGAGGCGCTCGGCCTCCTCGTCCTCGTCGCCCATCGACACCCAGACGTCCGTGTATACCGCCCTCGCGCCGTCGACCGCCTCGAGGGGATCGGTGACCACCCACACGCGGCCGCCGCGCTCGCGCGCGATGGCGTCGGCCCGCTCCACCACGTCGGGGTCGGGCAGGTAGCCCTCCGGGCAACCGGCCACGACCTCCATGCCCATGAGCGCTCCCGCGACCATGAGTGAGTGGCAGCAGTTGTTGCCGTCGCCCACGTACGCCGCGCGCACGCCGGCCGGGTCGCCGAAGCGCTCGCGGATGGTCATGACGTCGGCCAGGCCCTGGCAGGGGTGGTGGTCATGGGTGAGGGCATTGATCACCGGCACGTCGGCGTGCTCGGCGAGCGCCACCACCTTCGCGTGGTCGACCGTGCGGATGACGATGGCGTCCACGAACCGGGAGAGCACCTTCGCGGTGTCCTCGATGGTCTCGCCGCGTCCCAGCTGCATGTCGCGCCCGGCCAGCACCACGGGATGCCCGCCGAGGCGCGCGATGCCCACCTCGAACGAGACGCGCGTGCGCGTTGAGGGCTGCTCGAAGATGAGGGCCACGCTGCGGCCGGCCAGCGCCTGCGGCCACTCGGGGTCGGCCTTGAGCCGGTCGGCGAGGTCGAGCACCTCGCGCACGGCATCGGCGGGGTGGTTCATGAGGCTCAGCACGGAGCGGCCCGCGAGGGCGGGGTGGGGTGCGATCTGTGACACCGCATAAGCGTATCGCGAGGTTCGAGGGCGTCCCGTCCGGCGCATCGGGCACGATCGAAGCGTCAGGCCGTTCGAGGAGGCGCTGTGTCCGCAGGGTGGTGGGTGCTCATCGGCATCGGGGCATTCCTGGTGCTCGTCGCCATCTACGACGTCCTGCAGCGCCGGCACTCGATCCTCCGGGTGTTCCCGGTGGTCGGTCACCTGCGGTACATCCTCGAGGCCTTTGGCCCCGAGCTCCGCCAGTACATCGTCACGAGCAACGACGATGAGCGGCCCTTCAGCCGCAACCAGCGGCGCTGGATCTACGCGAGCAGCAAGCACCAGAACAACTCGTTCGGGTTCGGCACCGATGCGGAGTTCGAGCGCTCGCCCGGCTACCTCATCATCAGCCCCTCCGCCTTCCCGGCACCGCCTCCGGAAGGCGGCGATCCCGAGGACTGGCCGCTGCCGTCGGCAAAGGTGCTCGGCGGGCCCCGCGAGCGGCCGAAGGCCTTCCGCCCGGCGTCCGTGGTGAACATCTCGGGAATGTCGTTCGGGGCGCTCTCGGCGCGCGCCGTGGAGTCGCTCAACGCCGGGGCGGCGCTCGCCGGGTGCATGCAGACGACGGGCGAGGGCGGGCTCACCCCGTACCACCTGCAGGGCGGCGACCTGGTGATGCAGTTCGGCACCGGCTGGTATGGAGCGCGCAATGCGCAGGGGCGCCTCGACCTGCCCAAGCTCGTGGATCTGGTGGAGCGCAACCCCATCCGCGCGATCGAGCTGAAGATGAGCCAGGGCGCGAAGCCGGGGGTGGGGGGCATGTTGCCCGCCTCGAAGGTGACCCCCGAGATCGCGGCCATCCGCGGCGTGGAGGTCGGCAAGCCCTGCATCAGCCCGTCCGTGAACCCCGAGTTCTCCAACGTGGACGAGCTGCTGGACACCGTTGAGCGCATCGCCGAGGCCACCGGCCTGCCGGTGGGCATCAAGTCGGCGGTGGGGGATGCGCGCTTCTGGTCGGACCTCGCCCGTCACATGGATGGCGGGTCGCGCGGCGTGGACTTCATCACCATCGACGGCGGGGAGGGGGGCACCGGGTCGGGCCCACTGGCATTCGTCGACCACGTGGGCCTGCCGTACCGCCTCGCCCAGGCGCGGGCCCTGCGTGCATTCGCGGAGCGCGGCATCCAGCACCGGGTCACCTGGATCGGCAGCGGCAGGCTCGGCCTGCCCGAGGAGTCGATCATGGCCTTCGCGCTCGGCGCCGACATGATCAACGTGGCGCGCGAGGCCATGCTGTCGATCGGCTGCATTCAGGCGCAGCGGTGCCACACGGGGCACTGCCCGAGCGGCGTGGCCACCCAGTCGGCATGGCGCCAGCGCGGCATCGACCCCGCGTTGAAGTCGGCCCGGGCGGCGGCCTACATCATCACCCTCAGGCGCGAGATCACGCGCCTCGCCCGCTCCACCGGAGTGGAGCACCCCGCGCAGATATCCCTCGACCACATCGAGGTGCTCGAGGGCGACGTGCTCACCCCCATGGCGCAGCGCCTCGGCATCACGCCCGGCTGGGCAGTGCCGGTGGAGATCTAGGCGCCCTCAGCCGCTCGCGAGGGGGCCCTCGGCCCAGCCCGCGCCGAGGCACATGGCCAGGTCGATGTCGGCGGGTGATGCCACGCCCTCGTCGGCGAGCCTGCGCGCCTCGTCCAGGGCGCCCGCGTAGTAGATGGCTGCGACCACCGGCTCGGTGCCGGTGGGCTGCGCGTCGCCGTCCGGCACCAGCCCGCCGCCCGACTTGCGGCCGAGCCGCCCCGCGGCCACGAGCGGGGCGAGGGTTCCGGCGTCATCAAAGCGATCGCCATAGGCCGCCTCGAGGTCGCCACGGATGCTGTCGAGCACGTCGAGGCCAACGAGGTCGCCGAGCGCGAATGGGCCCATCGGCGCGGGCCCGCCATCCACCACCATGGCATCGGCCGCGCGGCGGTCCACGGGGGCGCCGGCGGCGGCGCGATAGGCCTCGGCCATCGCTCGCACCAGCACTCGGTTCACAACGAAGCCCGGGCACTCGCGCACCCGCACCGGCGTCTTGCCGAGGTCCTCCGCCAGCGCGATGGCCCGCGCCACGGCCTGCTCGTCGGTGGCCGCGCCGGCGATCACCTCGACCAGGCGCATCGTGCTCGCGGGGTTGAAGAAGTGAAGGCCGACGAGCCGGGACGGGCTCGCGGTGGCGTCGCCGAGCGCCGTCACCGAGAGCCCCGACGTGTTGGTGGCCACCAGCGCGTCGGGACGCACCACCTCGTCGATGCGCCGGTGCACGGCGGTCTTGAGGGCGAGGTCCTCCGGCACGGCCTCGATCACCACGTCGACGTCCGCCAGGTCGTCGATGCCCGCCACGGCGCGCACCCGGGCGGTCGCCGCCTCCGCGGCATCGGCGTCGAGGCGGCCGCGCTCCACGCGCCGCGCGGCGAGGGCACGGGCTCGATCGACGCCCTGCTCGGCGCGCGCGAGGTCGGCGTCGGCCACGAGCACATCCATGCCCGCTGCTGACGCCACATGGGCGATCTCCGCGCCCATGGTGCCCGCCCCGATGATCCCGACAGTCGTCACGCGCCGAGCCTAGCGGGAGCGTCCGGGCCGGCTTCTAGTTTTCCCGAAACCGGATTGCCGAGGCCGGTAAAGCGCAGGAACACGGTGATCGAGAGCTCCGAGCACCATCACGCCACGGACGCCGCGCTGGCCGCGCGGTACCGGCAGCGTCGGCTCTCACTCCTCGCGGTGGTCGTGCTTGTCACCGTGGTTCCCATCGTGGCGCTCGGCACGTGGTGGATGTGGCCCCTGCTGGTCATCCCCGCCGCGCTGGCCGCACCGCTCGCGGGAGGCACCGGCCTCATCGCCACGCTCCTGGCCTGCGCCATCGGCCTGGCCGCTGCGTCCGGCGGGCAGGTCACCTCGGCGGAGGTGCTCATGGGCTTCGTCGCCATCATCGTGGTGGCCGCCCTCGGCGCTGCCCACGCGGGGATGGGACAGGGCGTCATGGCGGCCATGCCCTCGTTCGGGCGAGGGCGTGATGGGGCCGTCGGCCCGGCGCCGGGCGACGTGTTCGACATCATCGCCGCGCGCGACTGCCGCCGCGCCGCCGAGACCGGCACCCCGGTGTCGGTTGCCATCATCGCCGTGCCCCGCGTGCAGTGGATCGCCGACCGCCACGGCAACGACGTGCTCGACCACCTGCTCGAGGCCTGCTCGGGTGCGGTCGCGGGAGTCACCTCGGGATCCGACCTCGTGATGGAGCAGTCGGACGGCCGCTACGTGGCGCTGGTGCCCGGCACTGCCGAGGCCGCGCGGGAGCTGGCGGAGCGCGTCGCAATGGCGCTCGAGGGCGTGGCCGTGCGCGACCACGACGGGCTCCGCGTGACCGCCGGCTCGGTGGGCATCGGGGTCGCGCAGTGGCGCGACGGCGACACCGGGCCGGATGCGCTCATCGAGCGCGCCGGCGCGGCGCTGCAGCAGGACATGGCGCGCGACACGGCGCCGGGTGACGACCAGGTCACCGGCGAGTTCCGCTCCGCCCCCATCGCCGACGCCGCATGACCCTCGCCACGGCGGCGCCGAGCCCGGCGCCCGCCACCACGTCGAGAGGCTCGTGATCGGCTGCGGCCACCCGCGCCGCAAGACCCGTCATGGCCGCCACGAGAGCCGCGCCCCCGAGCAGCGGACGCTGTCGGGCGACCATCAGGGCAATGGCCATCGACGACGCGGCGTGGCGGCTCGGGAACCCGCCCTCGCCGCGCGGACCGGGCCGCGGGCGGTCGATGGCGTCACGCGCCACCTTCGCGGCCATGCCCGCCACGGTGCCGGCGGCCGCGGCGCGCACGCCCAGCATGCGCGAGCCCGGCAGCACGATGAGCCCCAGCACGAGTCCCTGGAAGGCCGGGGCCATGACGTCGGCGGCGAGCCGGGCGTACTCGTGCCCTCCGGGCAGGGATGCCACCATCGAGCGCACCTGCCCACCGGCCTTGCGATCGACCGCGAGGATCGCCGAGGTGAGCTCGGGTGACGACATGCGGCGCACGCTACGACACCCCCCGCCGGGCCGCCCGACTAGGCTCGCGCTCGTGACGCCTCGGGCCCTCATCGCGCTCGCTGCCGCGCCGGCCGCCGCCGCCGTGCTGCTGGTCGCCGGGTGCGGATCGACGACCGCGGGCGGGGGCGCCGCCCAG
>SXZC01000062.1 GCA_005788075.1 Actinomycetota bacterium | reverse complement strand
GGTCGAGTCCGCTGGAGCGGGCGCGGGCCCCGGCCGATGGACAGCGCCGCCACGAGGCCCATGCGCCGGGCGATTCCCGGCGGCACGTCCACCTGGCCGAACACCCCCACGCAGGGCACGCCCGCCTCGGCGCAGGCCGCCGCCACCGCGGCGGGGGCCTTGCCCGTGAGGGTCTGCATGTCGAGCCGGCCCTCGCCGGTGATGCACAGGTCGGCGCCCGCCAGGGCCGCGGGCAGCCCCGCCGCCCGCGTGACCAGCGCACCGCCGTCGGTGAGCTCTGCCCCGAGCATGGCGAGCATGCCTCCGGCCGCACCCCCGGCGGCGCCAGCACGGGGCATGTCCGCGATGTCGGGCAGCCCCTGGGCGGCGAGCACGGCCGCGAGGTTGCCGAGGCCCTCCTCGAGGCGCTCCACGCCCTCGGGGGTGGCGCCCTTCTGCGGCCCGAACACCTCGGCCGCGCCCTCGGGTCCGATGAGCGGGCTGGTCACATCACAGGCCACGTCGATCGGCACCGAGGCCAGCCGGGCATCGAGCCCCGAGAGGTCGACGCGCCTCACCCGCGACAGCGCGCCGCCGATGCCCGTGAGGGGCTCGTCGTTGTCGTCGAACGCGCGGGCGCCGAGCGCGATGGCCAGGCCGAGGCCGCCATCGGTGGTGGCGCTGCCGCCCACCCCCACGATGATGCGCGCGCAGCCGGCGTCGAGCGCAGCGCGGATGAGGTCGCCCGTGCCCGCCGTCGTGGTGGCCTCCGGGTCGCGCTCATGGTCGGCGAGGCGCTCGTATCCCGATGCCTGGGCGAGCTCCACCACGGCCGTGCCGTCGGGCAGCATGCCGAACGCCGCCGTGATGGAGCGACCCAGCGGATCGCGCGCCGGTGCCTCGATGATGCGTCCGCCGTCCGCGGCCACGAGGGCATCGAGCGTGCCCTCGCCGCCGTCGGCCACCGGCACCTCCACCACCTCGGCCCCGGCCAGCCTGGCCCCGACCGCGATTGCCGCAGCTGCGTCGGCGGGGCCCAGCGCCGCCTTGAAGGGCGCGGGAGCCGCGACGACCCGCATCAGTCCCGGGGCGTCGGGGGCTGCGGCGCCCAGTCGAGGTCGAGGAACCCCCGCAGGCGCTCCTGGAACTCCGCGTCGTCCGCCGAGGTGCGGATGGCCTCGTCGAGCTCCATGGCGTCATCGCCCACCACCACCCGGATGGGTGAAGGGTCGGCGTGGATGGCGTCCCAGATGGCCTCGGCGCATGAGGCGGCCGTGCTGGAGTCGGGGCGCTCGCGCCACTTGCCGAAGCCGGCGCGCAGGTCGCCGAACAAGGGCGCGTAGGGCGACTCGGGATCGGTCACCCCGCCGCTGATGCGCGTGGCGCTGGGGAAGTCGGTGTCGATCATGCCCGGCTCGATCATGATGACCCGCACGCCGAACGGGCCCATCTCCACCGAGAGCGCCTCCGAGAGCGCGTTGAGGGCGTACTTCGACGCGTGGTAGAAGCCGACGAGGGGGTTGGTGAGCCGCGCGCCGATGGACGACACGCTGACGATCGTGCCGCGCCGGGCCTCGCGCATGGCGGGGGCGACCGCCTGCACCACCGCGGCGGCGCCCCAGACGTTGGTCTCGAACATCTCGCGGGCCACCTCGAGGTCGCCGCTCTCCTGCGGGCCCATCATCGCGTAGGCGGCGTTGTTCACGAGCACGTCGATGGCCCCGCCGCCCGCCAGGTCAGTGGCCACGGCCGCGGCGGCGGTGATCTGCTCGGGCCGGGTGACATCGAGCTCCACGAGGGTGAGCGCCGAGGGGTCGTCGTACTCCTCGTGCGCCCGGGCGAGATCGCGCACGCCGGCCACCACGGCGTAGCCCCCGCGCGCCATGCGCTCGGCGGTGGCCCGGCCGACGCCGCGGCCAGCGCCGGTGACCAGTGCGACCGGTGTGCTCACGCGGAGGAGCCTACCCGGGCGTCGCGCGGCAGCCGCACGGTGAAGACGGTCCCGCGTCCGGGCTCGGAGCGCACGGTGATGTCGCCGCCGTGGGCGCGCACGATGCCGCGGGCGATGGCCAGCCCCAGGCCCGCGCCCTGCTGGTCCACGCGCTCGCGCGAGGCATCGGCGCGGTAGAAGCGGTCGAACACGCTGTCGATGGCATCCGGCGCGATGCCCTCGCCGGTGTCGGACACCGACATCAGGGCGTCTCCGCCCTGCACGTGGGCATCCACCGTGATGGTGCCCCCGGCGGGCGTATGGCGGGCGGCGTTGTCGAGCAGGATCAGCAGCACCTGCTCGAGGCGGTCGGGGTCGCCATCCATCGGCACGGGCGAGGTGGCCTCGATGCGCAGGGTCACGCCCTCGCGCTCGGCGAGCAGCGCGCGGGGGCGTGCCGCGGCCCGGATGGTGGCGGCCAGGTCCATGGGCTGGCGCTCCAGGGGAAGCCCGCCGGAGTCGAGGCGCGCGAGCTGCAGCTGCTCCTCCACCAGGCGCTGCAGGCGGGCCGACTCGGCGCTCATGAGCCGCACGAACTCCCGGCGGTCCTCCGCCGGCATGGAGTCGTCCTCCATCAGCTCGAGCAGGCCGCGGATGGCCGCCACGGGGGTCTTCAGCTCGTGCGAGACGTTGGCCACCAGCTCGCGACGCGTGCGCTCGAGCGCGCGCTCCTGGGTGACGTCGCGGATCGTGAGGATCACCGTGCCGGCGGGCTCCGAGAGCGGCACCGCCTCCACGGCGAGGGCACCCCCCTCGGGCGTGGTCACCTCGGGGCCGTCCACGGGGCCGGCCTCCGCGCGCGCCCGGCTCACGAGCTCAATGAGATCCGGGTCGAGGTCGGCGGCGCGGGCATCACGGCCCGGCGCGAGGCCGAGCATCCGGATGGCCGCATCGTTCGTGACCACCACCTCGTCGTCGGGGTCGATCATCAGCACGCCCTCGGCCAGGCCCGCCACCAGGCTGCGCGCGCGGTCGCGCTCACCGGTGACCGTGCCGATGAGGTCCTCCACGCGGTCGGCCATGCGGTTGAGCCCGTCGGCCAGGGTGGCCACCTCGCGCGGCGACGACTCCGGCGCGCGCGCGGAGAGGTCGCCGGCCGAGAGCGTCGCGGCGGTGTCGGCCACGCGCGCGATGCGCCGGCCGAGAACGCGGGCCAGCACCACGCCGGCGATGGTGGCGAGCAGCAGCACGGCGATGATTGCGAAGAGCACGCGCCGCTGGAGCGCGCCGATCTCGGCGTTCGGCGGCGGCACGGGCACCGCGACCTCGGCGATGCCCACCACATTCCCGCCCTGGGTGACGCGCACGGCCGAGAACACCGTGCGGGCATCCCCGGGCCCCTCGGCGACGCGCGTGCGCACCGGCGCGGGCGAGATCGACTTGTCGGCGAGGTCGCCCTCCTGCGTGAGGGCGTCGTCGGGGAAGGCACCGGGGACCGCCGCGAGGTTGGCCGCATGCCAGCCGGTGGCGATATCGAAGTACCGGGCCGATCCGCGCACTTCCGACGCCAGGCGCGCCACGTAGGCGTCGCCCTGCTCGTCGGTGAGCCCGAAGCCCTCGCCGGGCACCTCGGAGAGGTCCTCCAGCACGCGGACCGTGGACTGCGACGTGCGCTCGGTGGCGCCCGACACCACGCTGCCCTCGAGGGTGGGCAGCAGCACCAGGAACATGAGGAGGCTCGCGGCGACGCCGAGCGTGATGAACGACCCGATGAGCCAGGTCTGGAGCCCGGTGCGTCCCCGGGGCCGGCTCACTCCGCCGACCCGTCCTCCCGGCCGAGCGCGTACCCGACGCCGCGAACCGTGCGGATGATCACCGGGTTCGCGGGATCGCGTTCGATCTTCTGGCGCAGGTGGCGCACGTGGACGTCCACGCTGCGGAGGTCTCCGTAGAAGGAGCCATCCCACAGGTGGTCCATCAGCTCCTCGCGGGTGAAGACACGCCGCGGTGACTTCATGAGCTTGAGGAGGATCTCGAACTCGGAGAACGTGAGCGGGATGTCCTCGCCGTCGCGCATGACGGTGCGCGCCGCCGGATCCACCTCGATGTCGCCCACGCGGATGGGGTCCTCCTGCACCGGCACCACGCGGGCGCGGCGCAGGTTGGCCTTTACGCGCGACACCAGCTCGCGCGGCGAGAAGGGCTTCGTCACGTAGTCATCGGCGCCCATCTCGAGCCCGAGCACCTTGTCCACCTCGTCATCGCGCGCCGACAGCATGATGATCGGCACGTTGCGCGTGGCCCGTATGCGGCGGCACACCTCGATGCCGTCGAGGCCCGGCAGCATGAGGTCGAGCACCACCAGGTCGACGGGCTCCTTCTCGATGATCTCGAGGGCGTCGTCGCCGCGACCGGCGGACAGCACCTCGAAGCCGCCCTCCGTGAGGGCGTATTCCACCACCTTGCGGATGGACTTCTCGTCGTCCACCACGAGCACCCGTTCGGCCATGACGCGATGCTACCGGTCCTAACCCGGCCCTAACGATCGCGCGGTACAACCCCATCCATGAGCGACATGAGCCCGAACGAGCCGCCCCGCGAGGCGGCCCCGAAGCGTCCCTCCGGTGCCCGCAGGGCGGCTGCCCTGGTGATCCCCGCGCTGGTCGGCGCGGCGGTCACGCTGGGCGTGCTGGCCGCCACCGGCGAGCTGGGGGACGGCAACGTCACCGTGATCCGCGAGACCGCGCCCATCACCACCAGCGCGGCGTCGCCATCCGATGCCGCGGTCGTGGCCGAGGATGCCGTGCAGCGCGCCGACGGCGCCCTCTCGGTAGCCGAGATCGTGCGCCGTGAGTCGCCGGCCGTGGTGCTGATCGAGGCCGGATCGGGCTCGGGCGGCGGCCTCGGATCGGGCTTCCTGATCGATCGCGACGGCCACATCCTCACCAACGCGCACGTCGTGGACGACAGCGACGACATCACGGTGACGTTCTCCGACGGCACCGAGGAGAAGGCCAGCGTCCTCGGCCTCGACAAGTCGACGGACCTCGCCGTGCTGAAGATCGGCTCCGTGCCGAAGGGCGTGCAGCCCGTGCCGCTCGGCTCGAGCGGCGGGCTCGTGGTGGGGCAGGAGGTCGTGGCCATCGGGAACCCCTACGGGCTCGAGCGCACGGCCACCACCGGAATCGTCTCGGCCCTCGAGCGCACCATCGAGTCGCCCAACGGCTTCACGATCCAGAACACCATCCAGACCGATGCGGCGATCAACCAGGGCAACTCCGGCGGTCCGCTGTTCGACCGCGCCGGGCGCGTGATCGGCATGAACTCGCAGATCGCCAGCCGTGACGGCGGCAACGTGGGCCTGGGCTTCGCCGTCCCCATCGACACCATCAAGCCCATCGCGCGCTCGGTGATCGACGGCGGCGAGCCGGAGCACGCGTGGATCGGCATCACCGGCCGCGACCTCACGCCCGCCATGGCGAAGGCGCTCGACCTCGAGGGCAGGCGTGGCGTGGTGATCGCCGGCCTGGAGGAGGACGGCCCGGCGGCGAAGGGCGAGCTGAAGGCGGCCGATAGCGCCGAGGCGCGGGTACCGCGGGGCGGCGACCTGATCATCGCCATCAACGGCCAGCAGGTGCAGGACATGGCGGACGTCAGCCGCGCCATCGCGAGCCGCCGCGTGGGCGAGTCGATCACCGTCACCGTGCTGCGCGACGGGCAGGAGAAGACGGTGACGCTGCGGCTGGAGGACCGTCCCGCGAGCATCGGGCGCGGCTAGTGAACGGCGTCGGCACCGGGTCCAGCCGTTCTATGCTGGTCCGCGTGCCGACGCGAGAGCGCCTCATCCGCAGGGCCGGACCCGGTGACGCCGGCGCCATCGGCGCCATCTACGACGAGGCCATCGCCACGGGCGTGGCCACCTTCGCCATCGGCCCGCACGACCAGGCGGAGCGCACGGACTGGCTCGCCGCGCGCGGTGAGCGCGCGCCGGTGTGGGTGCTCGACGACGCCGGAGACGTCATCGGGTGGGGGGCCCTGGCCCCGTTCTCGCATCGCGAGTGGTACGACGGGGTGGCCGAGTACACCGTCTACATCTCGGCCACGGCCCAGGGCACCGGTGCCGGCGGGCAGATGCTCGACCACCTCATCGGCACGGCCCCCGACCTCGGATACTGGAAGCTCGTGGGGATGATCCTCGAGGGCAACGCGGCCGGCCTGGCGCTCGCGCGCGGGCGCGGATTCCGCGAGGTGGGAACCCACCACGCGCACGGGCACGTCGAGGGCGCGTGGCGCGACGTGACCGTGGTGGAGCTGCACCTGGAGCAGGCGCGATGAGCACCTCGCCGCCGCCGATCCCACCGCCCGAGGAGATGCGGGAGATCTTCCGCACCATGACCCTCATCCGCCGCTTCGAGGAGCGCGCCGCCGAGGAGTACATGGCGGGGCGCATCGGCGGCTTCCTGCACCTGGCGATCGGAGAGGAGGCCGCGATCGTCGGCACCGTCTCCGCGCTGCGCCCGGACGACCCGCTCACCTCCACCTACCGCGAACACGGCCAGGCCCTCGCGCGCGGCACCGACCCGCGGGCGATCATGGCCGAGCTGCTCGGCCGGGAGACGGGCATCTGCCGGGGCCGCGGCGGGTCGATGCACCTCATGGACGTGCAGCGCGCCTTCTACGGTGGGTACGGCATCGTGGGCGGCGCGGTGCCGCTGGCGCTGGGCCTGGCATGGGCCGCCCGCTACCGCGAGACCGAGCAGGTGTCGGTGACGATGTTCGGGGAGGGCGCGGCCAACCAGGGCGTGGTCTCGGAGTGCTTCAACATGGCCGGCCTCTGGGACCTGCCGATCGTCTTCCTCATCCTCAACAACCAGTACGGCATGGGCACGCCCGTGGAGCGCGCCGCCGCGGTGGACGACTTCTTCCCGCGGGCGGCGGCCTACGACATCGAGTCGTGGAAGGTGGACGGCATGGACGTGCTGGCGGTGCGCGCGGCGCTCTCGGAGGCCGCGCGGCTGGCCCGCGAGGAGCGGCGCCCCGCATGCGTGGAGCTCCTGGCCTACCGCTACCGGGGCCATTCGATGAGCGACCCCGACACCGTGCGCGCGGCCGAGGAGAAGGAGCGCTGGAAGGCACGCGACCCGCTGATCACCTTCGAGCGGGTGCTGCTGGGCGAGGGCATCATCGACGCCGAGGGCGTGGCCGCGATGCAGGCCGAGGTGGACACGGTGGTGGACGACGCCACGGCCTTCGCCCAGGGGAGCCCCGAGGTGCCCGTCGCGGACCTCGCCGACTACGTCTACGCCGAGCCGTGGAACGACGCCGCGAATGGCAGCGCGTTGGTGCGGCCATGAGCACCGAGGTCAAGGACGTCACGTACCGCGAGGCCATCAACCAGGCCCTGCGCGAGGAGATGATCCGCGACGAGTCGGTGTTCCTCATGGGAGAGGACATCGGGCACTTCGAAGGCGCGTTCAAGGTGACCAAGGGGCTCCTCGCGGAGTTCGGAGAGAAGCGCGTGGTGGACACCCCCATCACCGAGGCCGGCTTCACCGGGCTGTGCGTGGGCGCGGCGATGGCCGGGCTGCGCCCCGTGGTGGAAATCATGACGGTGAACTTCGCGCTGGTGGCGATGGACCAGATCGTGAGCAACGCCTCGAAGATCCACTACATGTTCGGCGGCCAGGTGGACGTGCCGATGGTCATCCGCATGCCCGGCGGCGCAGGGCACCAGCTCTCGGCCCAGCACTCGCACTCGCTCGATGCGATGTTCGCCCACGTGCCGGGGCTCAAGGTATGCGTGCCCTCCACGCCCGAGGACGCCAAGGGGCTCCTGAAGACGGCCATCCGCGACGACGACCCGGTGATCGTGCTCGAGAGCGAGGGGCTCTACGGCAAGAAGGGCCCGGTGGGCGGGGAGGACCACCTCATCCCCTTCGGGCAGGCGGTGGTGCGGCGCCCCGGACGCGACTGCACCATCGTGGCCACCTCGCGCATGGTGTGGGTGGCGCTGGCCGCCGCCGAGCAACTGGCCGCGCAGGGCGTGGAGGCCGAGGTGATCGACCCGCGCACGTACCGCCCCCTCGACCTCGACACCCTCGCCGAGAGCGTGCGCCGCACCTCGCGCGCCGTGGTGGTGGATGAGGGCTGGCCCGAGTGCGGCATCGCCGCCAACCTGGCCGCCCATCTCTACGAGTCGTGCTTCGACTGGCTCGATGCCCCGATCGGGCGCGTGAACTCGGCCGACGTGCCGATGCCGTACGCGAAGAACCTCGAGCAGGCAGCGATTCCCCAGCCCGCCGACGTGGTGGCGGCCGTCATGGCGACCCTGGCACGGGAGGTGCCCCGGTGAGCGACATGCTCATGCCCAAGCTCTCCGACACCATGGAGGAGGGCACCGTGCTCACGTGGCTCAAGGCCGACGGCGAGGCCGTCACCAAGGGCGAGCCGCTCGTGGAGATCGAAACCGACAAGGCCACGATGACGGTCGAGGCCCCCGAGTCGGGGACGCTGCGCATCATCGCCGCAGAGGGCGACGTGCTGGACGTCGGCGCGCCCATCGCCTCGATCGGCGAGGGTGGCGGAGGCGGGGTCGCCGCCGCGGATGACCCCGGCGTGACGGGCGTGATCGAGATACCCGACGCGCCCACGCAGGAGATCGAGGCGGTCACCCAGGCCGCAGCGGAGGAAGCAGGGGCAGGGATAGGGACGGAGCCGGTGCCGGAAGAGACGCAGGAGGAGGCGCAGGGTATTCCCACGGCCGATGACGGCACCGCGGACACGATCGCCGCCGCCTTCACCCCGGCCGACGTCACCGCCACCTCCGAACACGTGGCGGCGTCGCCCCTCGCCCGCACCATGGCCGCACGGGCGGGCATCGACCTCGCGACCATCCGGGGCACGGGCCCCGGCGGGCGCATCGTGAAGGCCGACGTCGAGGCCGCCATCGCCGGTGCGCCGGGCGCGGCACCGGCGGCGGCATCCCCCGCGCCACCCGCGGCGGTGGTCGCCG
>SXZC01000061.1 GCA_005788075.1 Actinomycetota bacterium | reverse complement strand
GTGCCCGACGGCGATGAGCACCCCGCCGGCCACGAATGCCCGGCGTGGGCCCACGAGCCGATCGCCCAACCAGCCGCCGAGGAGCGGCGCGGCCAGCACCAGCGCCGAGTAGACCCCGAACAGCGCCGCGGCATCTGCCTCGCTGAAGCCCTCGCCCGGTCCGGGCGGGAACCCCGACGACTCGGGCTCGATGAGGAACAGCACGAGCAGGGCCACCATGCCGTAGTACGAGAAGCGTTCCCACATCTCGACCATGGCGAGGGTGACGACGCCCCGGGGCTGGCGACGGCGCTCTGGCACGGCGCAACTATGCCAGCGCCGCGCGTAGCATCGGCCGCATGAACGCCTCGCGAACCATCCTCATCACCGGCGCGTCCAGCGGCATCGGGCGCACGACCGCCCTGCACCTGAATGCCGCCGGCTACCGGGTGGTCGGCACCGTGCGCCACGAGGCCGACGGCGACGCGCTGCGGGCCGATGCCCCCGTGCCCGACATGCTCATCCCCGTCATCTGCGATGTGACGTCAGGCCCTGAGGTGGCTGGGCTGGCAGCACGCGTGGGCGAGATCACCGGCGGCGCGCTGGATGCCATGTTCAGCAACGCCGGCATCGCGAACATGAAGGGCGACGTGACGGCGGAGGGCTGCCCCGTGGACACCCTCGCGCGCATGATGGAGGTGAACTACCTGGGGGCGGTGCGGGCGATCCAGGCGCACCTTCCGCTGCTGCGCGCCGCGCAGGGAACGCTGGTGATCAACAGCGCGCTGATGGCACGCACAGTGATGCCCTTCAACGGCGGGTATGCCGCGTCGAAGGCGGCGCTCGAGGCATGGGCCGATCAGCTGCGCCGCGAGATCGCGCCGCATGGCGTGCGGGTGTCGTGCATCCGCGCCGCGGCCATCGCCACCCCGCTCGAGGCCAAGCAGGATGCCTCGAGCGTGCCGGAGGGCGGGCCCTACCCCGACCAGCACGCGTTCATTGAAGGCGGGCTCGTGATGATGCGCGAGGAGGCCGACAAGGCGAAGGTGCAGCCCGAGCGCGTGGCCGAGCTGGTGCAGAAGGTGATCGAGAAGCGCCGCCCGCCCCTCAAGCCCATCGTCGGCGGGATGGCCCGGCCCATCTGGCTGATCGGCGGCCTCCCCCTCCGCATGCAGGACGCCGCGATGCAGAAGGTCGTGCGCCGCATGGTCCGCGCCGCCGACTGACCCAGCCCCCCGGCGATTCCGCTCGTCAGGCGCGGGACCCGACGGTTGCCATGGGTGCCGTCACGGGCGTGGCCACGCCCGTGACGCTCACTGCGTGGGCGTGAACCGCGTGACCGAGTGGCCAACCGGGAACGGCGAGCTGCTCGCGTTCGGCACCCACAGCATGCCGCCGGCCGCCGCCAGCGGACCCGCGACGTTCGAGTTGCTCCAGCCGGTGTTGATGTCGAACGTGAGCGTGGTCGTGTTGAAGCGCGTGATCTGCGCCACGTAGTTGGACGCCCAGATGCCGCCCGGGCCCGCCACGGCGCCCAGCCAGCCGCTGCCCGACGCCGGCGCGGTGTAGCGGCCGGTCTGCTTGAGGCTGCTCGGGTTGTAGCGGTAGAGGTACTTCTGGGTGAACACCCACACGCTGCCGCCCGAGACGGTGATGGCGTTCGGGGCGCCCGTCACGGTGATGGAGGTGCGCTGTGCCCCCGAGGAGGTGTTGAACACCCGCACCGTGCGCGCCGATGGGTTGCTCACCCACAGGCTCGACCCCGACACCGCCAGGCCGTGCGGGCTGGCGGTCTTGATGGTCATGAGGAGCTTGCCCGATGAGGGCGAGAGCGCGTAGACGCGCCCAAGGGCGTCGCCCACCCACACCTTGCTGGCGCCGTAGGCGATCGAGATGCCACCGGCGCCGATCGCGGCGGTGGACGCCGTGTAGCGCTTGCGCACCGTGCCCGTGGAGTCCACCCCCACGGCAACGGCCTTGATGTTGCCGTTGGATGCCGTGGCGCCCGACCCGGCAAGCCACAGGTACGAGCCGCCCTGCACCCCCGCCTTGGGAAGCGTGATGCCCGAGAGGACCTGCCCGGGCGACACCGCGGAGGTGGTCGGGTTGATCGCCTGCAGGTAGGTGGAGGCCTGCCCGGGGTTATAGGCGCCCGACCCCGCCGCCCACACGCTCCCAAAGGCCGATGCGGCCATGCCGGGAGACGCCATGCTGCCGGTCGCGCAACCGACCCAGGTGCCATTCACCACGGCGGTACCCGACGCCAGCGAGCAGGTGCCGAGGTCGACGGTGGTCCACGCCACCCCGGTCGCCGTGCCGCTCGATGGCGGGGTGTACGGCTCGATGGATGCCTGGGCGGCCACGGCCCCGATCGGCAGGGCAGCCAGCGCCAGGGCGGCGACGGCGGTACGCGTGGAGAGCGGCATGGAGATCCTCCGGGGGCGGACAGCAGATGCGGGCCACACTACCCCGCGCGCCGGGGATGGCTAGGCGGCCACCGACTTCCGCACGCCGGCCACGTCGAGGTCGGCGCCCAGCACCTGGTAGCCCTTGTCGAGACGGGCCAGCACGACCATGGCCTCGCCCGATCCGTCCGGACCCGTGACGAAGCAGTCGACGGTCACCTGGCCGGGGCCCTTCCCTGCCGGCGGCGGGCTGGGGATCGTCACCTTCACCGGGGCGCCGATCATGTCGTGCACCGCGCGGTTGTTCATGAGGAACTCCTCGGCCACCGGGCCCGGCTGGGTGTGCCGACGCCGCTCGAGCAACCAGAGCACGAGCACGCCCATGATGAACAGATAGGCCATGATCCCGGCCGCCAGGCCCTCGGAGTAGGCGAACCCGGTGCGCGCCAGGATGAGCGCCACGATGGCGTAGAGCGCGAAGAAGATGATCCCGACGATCACGATCGCCCGGGCAAGACCCCCCGCCAGCAACCTGCGCACCATCACTCGCCTCCCGTCCACTGCTCGGCCAGCCTGCCGAGGGTTGAACGGTATCGCGCCACCGACTCGTCCCGGCCGAGCAACGCGAGGCTCTCGTAGATGCCGGTGGAGATCGTCTGGCCGGTCACGGCGATGCGCTGCGGCTCGAGGAACTGCCGCGCGGTGAGCCCCTGGATGTGCAACTGGTCCGACAGGGCGTCCTTGATGTTGTCCACCGTGAACTCATCGAGCACCTCGATGCGCCCGAGCCCGCCCCCGATGCACTGGATCGACGTCTTGACGTCCTCCTCCAGCGCAGCCAGGGCCTCCGGCTCGAACTCCAGCGGCCGGTAGAGCCAGCCGGCCAGGCGGTCGT
>SXZC01000060.1 GCA_005788075.1 Actinomycetota bacterium | reverse complement strand
GGCGCCGGCGCAGCTGTCGGCGCCGCGCATGAACGACACCGGGCCCGAGGCCTCGCCGCCGCCCGAGAGGCGCTCCTTCGACGAGCGGATGGCCGACAGGTTGATGCCGCTGCCGGAGCCGCCCTTGAAGATGACGCCCTCCTTGCCGATCCACGACAGGATGGAATCCATGGTGTCTTCGACCGAGAGGATGAAGCACGCCGAGCACTGGGGGTTCTCGCGCATGCCGACGTTGAACCACACGGGCGAGTTGAACGCGGCCATCTGGTTGACGAGCAGGTGGGTGAGCTCGAACTCGAAGACGTCGGCCTCATCCTTGGAGTTGAAGTAGCCCTCTTCAACGCCCCAGGCCTTGATGGTGAGCACCACGCGGTCGATGAGCTGCTTCACCGAGTACTCGCGCTCGGGCGAGCCCATGGCGCCGCGGAAGTACTTGCTGGCCACCACGTTGGTGGCGAGCTGCGACCAGTCGGCCGGCACCTCGATGTTGTCCTGCTCGAACACGCTGGTGCCATCGCCCGACGAGATGCCCGCACTGCGACGCTCCCACTCGAGGAGGTCGTAGGGGTGCTTCCCCTTCTTGGTGAAGTGGCGGGTGAGCCCCAGCGCCTTTCCGCGCTTGGGCTTTGCCTTCTCGCTCGGCGCTGCGCCGACGACCTCAGTCGCCATCAGTTGCCTCCTCGGCCTTCGTTTCGGTATCGGTGCTGCTTGCGTCGTCCTCCACGCCCAGTCCGCCGGCCAGGGCCCGGAGGCGTCGGCGCGCGGGGCGCTCGACCGGCAGGGACTCGGTGAGGAGCTCGAACATGTGGTCATCCAGCGGTCGCTGGCCACGCGGCAGCGGGGGCTCCCGCTCGAGCCTGTGGAGCTCGTCCGCGAACTCGTCGGTGTCCTCGAACTGGCGGTACACAGATGCGAACCGCACGTAGGCCACCGTGTCGACGTCCTTCAGCCTGCGCAGCGCGAGCTCGCCGATGGCGTTGCTCGTGATCTCCTGCTTCAGGCGGTTCCTGAGGCTCACCTCGATGTCGCGCACGGCGGCCTCCAGGTGGGCGGTGGGCACGGGGCGCTTGTGGCACGCCCGCTGCAGCCCGGAGAGGAGCTTTTCGCGATCGAAGGGCTCACGGTCACCGTTGCTCTTGATCACGATGAGCGGCATCTCCTCCACCCGCTCATACGTTGTGAAGCGCCTGCCACATGTCTGGCACTCCCGGCGCCTGCGAATGGCATCCTTGGTGTCCGGAACACGCGATTCCATTACGCGATGCTCTGAACCGTCACAATACGGGCAGATCATGCGTCGAACACTAGGTGTGGGGTGGGCGACATGAGGCGGCACACTACATGCAGTGTTCTGCACGATGCAAGACGCGCCTTCGCTGCAAATGTTGCAATCTGGCAGCAAAATGCGCAAAAACGCTCACGGAGGCCCCGATGCACCCCATAGACCTGCCCGATACGCCCGAGATGCGCGCGAAGGTGGCCGAGGACGGCGCATATGGCATGAAGTTGCTCGGACTCACGGGTCCCGAGGTGCAGCCATGGGAGGACGGCTTCCGCACCCATGACATCGCCGACCACTCCTTCGAGTGGTGGTACTTCGACATGCAGCTGGATGACGGCTCCACCCTCGTGGCCACGTTCAACACCAAGCCGGCTGCGGCCGCCGACGGGCCGCTCGCGCCGTCGGTGCTCATCATCCACCGCGACCCCGAGGGCAACACCACTCGCGAGAACACCCCGCTGCCCGCCAGTGCGTTCTCGTCGTCCACCGACGGCTGCGACGTGACCATCGGCGATAGCCACGTGGCCGGCGACCTCGCGCGGTACGAGCTCACCATCCGCGGCGAGAAGGTGCAGGCCGACCTGGTGATCGAGCGCGGCTGCCCCTCGTGGCGCCCCGGCGCGGGGGTCAACTTCTTCGACCACGCGAAGAAGCACTTCCTGGCGTGGGTGGTGCCGGTGCCCTCGGGCACGGTGTCAGGCACGCTGCGGTTGGACGGCGGGGCGCCCCAGCAGGTGACCGGCGCGGCGTACCACGACCACAACTGGGGCAACCGGCAGATGAACGCCGGGCTCGACCACTGGTACTGGGGGCGCGCGCACATCGGCGACTACACCGTGGTGTACGCCCGCCTCACGTCGCGCGGCATCTTCGGCGTGGGCCAGATCCACCTGCCCACCGTGATGCTCGCCACCAGCGAGCGGCTTCTTACCGACGACTGGCTGCCGCTGCGCCTGGTCACCTCGGGTGATGTGCCCGGCCCGGCGCCCGAGCACCAGCCCTACCCCACCTCGCTCGAATGGACCTGGGCCCATGATGACGAGCACTTCCGCATGAGCGTGACCAACCCGCGGCTCATCGAGTCGCTCGACATGGGTGACCAGCACGCCTCATGGCGCCACCGCCTGCTGCACGCCGGCGAGCACCCCTGGTACTACGACTTCACCGCCGACATGGAGCTGGACATCCACGTGGGCGGGGTGAACGACACCCTGCGCGGCCAGACGCTCTACGAGAAGATGATGCTGCGCTGAGTCGGGGGCGGGCCTCGCGATCCCGGGGGCCCGGGGCTAGCTCAGGAAGCGCACCCGCTGGATGGGCCAGTAGATCATCTCGGCCTGGCCGATCACGTTGGACTGCGGGGTGAACTCGGCGCCGCGCTCGAGCCAGATGTGGGCGTCGCATGAGCCGGGGCGGTTGTCGCCCAGCACCAGCACCTGGTCGGGCGGCACGGTGGGGAAGTCGGCCTCGTAGTCGGGGGTGATCGAGCCGTCCACCACCAGCGGACGGGCCTTGGCGTCGCCCGCCGCCTTCACGTAGGTGACGTAGGTGACGTCGCCCTCGCCGAGCGGCTCGTCGCGCACGCCGTCGGGGCCGTAGGTGTTGGGCTCGGCCACCCGGCGCACCGCGAGCTCCCCGCCGGGGCGCAGTGCCGGGTCGGGGTTCGACTGCGAGATGGTCTCCTTCTTCACCGTGACGGTGTCGCCGGGCAGGCCCACCACGCGCTTGACGAATGGCACGTCGCCCGGCTCGCTGCACGCGGCGCGCGCGCCCGGAGTGGGGTCGAACACCACCACGTCGCCGCGCGAGATATCGCGCAGCTTGTAGATGACCCGGTTGGCGATGACCCGGTCGGGGGCGCGGTCGCCAGTGGAGTTGGCGCCCTGGATGGCCGGGTACATGGAGTTGGTGGGGATCTCGTAGGGCTTCGCGATCGATGCCTGGATCACGAAGGCGAGCGTCACCGCCACCGCCACCGGCAGGATGAGGTCCTTGATGACCTTCCTCATGCGCTGCCGCTGCCGGCGTCCGCGTCGCCGCCGGATCCCCCGCCGCGGCGGGAGGCGATGAGGTAGATCACGAACCCGATGATCGCCAGACCCACGGCGACGATGATCGCGATGGCCACGGCGCTCAGACCGCCCTCGTCGTCGCCGATGGTCTCGCCCGAGTCCGTGTCGGATCCGTTGGCGCCCGAGGCGGTGGTCTCGCTGCCCGGGATGTCGCTGGACGACCCCGATGCCGAGGTGGCGCCGCAGGCCTGGCCCGGGCGCCGGATGTTGGTGAGCTCGGCCTGGCGGATGACGTCGACGGCCGCTCCGTACTGCTGCTGGTCGGGCCGGATCAGCTTGAGCGCCTCTTCGTAGTCGGCCAGCGTGTAGCAGCCGTCGATCTGGCCGTTGTCCTCGTAGTCGGCGAGCACCTGGCGTCCCCCCGCGAACGCGGGCATCGCGAACACGCCCAGGAGGAGCGCGACGAGGAACGACACGGCTACGCTGCGGCGGATGAGGGCGGCAGACACGCAGGCGAGCGTAGCCGGTCCGGGGGCCCCACGCTGACCGGCGCGGTCGCACGCGCACGTGGCGCGATGATCGCCGGCGGGCTGCTGCTGGCGGCCTGGGCCGTGCTTGCCGCGCTGAGCGGCGGCATCGACCTGGGCGACGGGCTCGCCACGCGCGGGGCCACCGCCGCCATGCTCGCCACCCTCATCGCCGCGCCATTCGCCGCGTGGGCGCTCATGCGCGCCCGCGACCGCGCCGCGCCCCGCTCAGGCCCCGCGCTGCTGGCCATCGGCGGGCTGGGGGGCCTGGCGCTGTGGGCCGGCATCTCGATCGCCTGGTCGCTGGCCGGCGACCTCTCGTGGACCGAGGCCAACCGCATCGCGCTGGCCACCCTCGCGCTGGTCATCGGCATCGCGCTGGCATCGCTCGTGCCGAAGGCACCGGAGCGCTTCGCGGTGGGCCTGGCCATCGCGGCCGCGCCGGTGGTCATCTGGGGGCTGCTCGCGCGCTGCCTGCCCACGGTGTTCGGCAGCGACTTCGAGCCCTCGCGGCTTCAGGCGCCGGTGGGCTACTGGAATGCCCTCGCGCTCGTGGCGGTGATCGCCGTGCCGGGCATCCTCTGGTGGGCGTCGCGTGCACGCGCCGACGAGCGCGACCTCATGGGGGGCGCGGCCGCGCTGGCGGTGGTGGTGACCGTGCTGGTGCTCACCTACTCGCGCAGCGGCCTGCTGGCATTCATCGCGGTGCTGGTGATCGTGATCGGGCTCATGCCCGGTCGCGTGCGCCAGGGCTCGGCCGTGGTGGGCGGCATCATCGGGGCGATCCTTCCGGTGTGGTTCGGCCTCACCACCGATGAGCTCACCGACGACGCCCTCATCGCCGCCGATCGCAGCGACGCCGGGCTGGGGCTGCTGTGGCGCATCGCGCTCGGCATGCTCATCGCCGCCGGCGTGGCGTGGGGCATCCGTCGGCTCATGGGCGGAGGGCGGCTCACGCGCAGGCGCGTGGGCATCGGCGCAGTGGTGGTGGCGCTCGCGCTGGTTACCGTGGCGGGGGCCTATGCGCTGGCCAAGCCACGTGAGGTGGGCACCTGGGTGTCGGCGCGCACCGCGGAGGTCACCGGCACCTCGGGCGGGCTGGCCAACACCCCCGGCCGCCTCGGCAGCCTCGACACCAACCAGCGCCTCGACTGGTGGGGCGAGGCCGCGCGCTCGGTGCGTGGCAACGCGCTGCTCGGCGAGGGCGCGGGCACCTTCCCGCTGGTGCACCTGCGCGAGCGGGCGAGCGGCGAGGACCGCCTCAACGTGCGCCAGCCGCACAACCTCGTGCTCGAGATCGGGTCGGGCCTGGGCCTCGTGGGCCTGGCCCTGCTGGGCTGCCTCATCGCCGGCGTGGCATGGGCGGCGGTGCGGGCGTTCCAGGATCGCGCGCCCCCCACCGTGGCGCTCCCCCTCGCGGTGTTCGGGGCCTTCCTGCTGCAGTCGCAACTCGACTGGAGCTGGACCGTGCCCGCCCTCACCACGGCCGCCATGGCCGCGGGCGGCGTGGTGATCGCCTCGGCGGCGCCCGGGCCGGCCGCGCCGGGTCGCGCCCTTCCCCGGCCCGTGGTGGCAGGCGCCTGGGCCCTCGCCCCGATAATCGTGCTCAGCGCCGTGGTGCCCTGGTGGAGCCAGGAGAAGGTGGCCTCGGGCAACCAGGCCATCTCGGCCGGCCAGCCCGCCATCGCGGTGGAGCGCGCGATCGAGGCATCCGAGCTCAACCCGCTGGCCGTGCAGCCGTGGCTGCTCCGCGCCCGCGCCGCGGCGCTCGCCGGAAGCCCCGTGGACATGCGCATGGCCGCGCGTCGGGCCACCGAGGTGCAGGCGGACAACCCGGCGGCCTGGACGCTGCTGGCCATCTCGTACGGCGACACCGCGGCCGGGCGCGCCGCGTGGCAGCAGGTGCTGGTGCTGAGCCCGCAGGACCAGCGCGCGCGCCTGGCGCTCGAGGCGACCGACTAGCGACGGGGGTTCCGATGGCCACGATCGTGCTGCTGCATCCGTTCCCGGTGGACCACCGGTTCTGGGATGACGTGACGCCCGTGCTCGAGGCGGCCGGGCATGAGGTGATGGCGCCCGACCTGCCCGGCTTCGGCGCGAGCCCGCCGTGGCCCGGCTGGACCATGGACGAGGCGGCCGACCGCCTGGCGCCGGCGCTCCCGTCGGGCGCGGTGGTGGCGGGGCTCTCGATGGGGGGCTACCTGGCGCAGGCCATCGTGGCGCGCCACCCCGACCGCGTGGGCCGGCTGGTGCTCGCCGACACCCGGGCCGAGGGCGAGACGCCCGAGGGCCTCGAGGCGCGACGCGAGGCGGCCGAGGGGCTGCGCCGCGACGGCACCGCGGAGTTCATCCCGGCGTTCGTCACGCGGGCGCTCGGGCCCGCGCCATCGGAGCACGCCGTGCGCCGCCTCACCGAGCTGGCGTCGGCGCAGTCCGCCGAGGCCATGGCCGAGGCCACCATCGCCATCAGCCGGCGCCCCGATCGCACCGACCTGCTGCCGCGCATCGCGGTGCCCACGCTGGTGATCGTGGGCGAGCACGACGGCGTCACCCCGCCGCCGCTCGCCACCGTGATGGCGCGGGGAATCCCCGACGCCCGCCTGGCGGTGATCGGCGGATCGGGCCACATGACCGCGCTCGAGGAGCCCCGGGAGTGGGCCGAGCTGGTCATCGAGTTCATCGGCTGAGGCAGCCCCGCGGGGCCGGACGGCGCGGGATGCGTGCGGGGCGGGGCGCTGCGTACGTCAATGGGCGCGCTCAGTAGTTAGTGAAGTCCCTGCATATATCCATTTTTCTTGACTCAGCATGGCCCGGCGACGTACCCTGCCCGACCTATGCCATCGCTTCCGCCTGCAATCAATCTCAACTTCACCACCAAGGGGGACGGTCCCCTGGTGGTGGCGCTCCACGACGTCGGCCGGCCGGCCAAGGACCTGCAGAAGGCCCTGAAGCCGCTGCTGAGCGACCACCGGCTGCTCATCCCCGAGCTGCGCGGCCACGGCGACTCGCCGTGCCCGGCCGGGCCCTGGAGCATCGACGACTTCGCGTCCGACGTCGCCCGCCTCGTGGCGGGTGAGGGCGGCGGGGCGGTGATGGTGGGCATCGGCCTGGGCGGTGCCACGGCACTGGCCCTGGCGCTCGGCCACCCCGGCCTCGTGAGCGGCCTCGTGCTGTCGGGCATCGGCCCGCGCGGCGAGGACCCCGACGGCCGCGACCGCTGGATGCTCATCGCCCGCGCGCTGCGCGAGCGCAACCGCGACGAGGGCCAGGCGCTCGCCGCGGAGGCCATGGCCACCCGTCCCGACTGGCGCGGGGCGCTGGCGCAGGTGGATGCCCCGGTGGCGATCCTCGCGGGCAGCGACGACAAGGCCGTGCCGGCCCAGGATCAGCGCGAGCTGGCTATCTGGCTGCGCGCCGCCACGTTCGACGTGGTCGAGGGCGCGGGCCACGACATGGCGAAGGACGGCGGCCCCGACCTCGTGGCGGCCGTGCGGCGCCTGGCCATCACCGACAAGGCCGAGGCGATCACGGCCTAGGCGGCGCGGCGGCGCCCCTTCCACCGGCCGGGCGCCGGGGGTTCAGGAACCGGGGTCGTCCGATGCGGCGAGCGGTGGCGGGTCGGGGTGGCCGGCCAGCCGTGCGCGTATCCGGGCGATTCGTTCCCTGCGACGCATCTCCCGTGACTGGGCCCGCTCGAGCTTCTTCGGGCGCGTGGCATAGAACCTCCCCGCCCACCAGCTGGGCACCCGGGCCAGGCGGATGGCCCCGAACAGCGCCACCAGCGGCACGAAGAAGCCGATGGCCGCCATCATGATCTTGCCCTTGGCCAGCGTGAGGACAACCAGCACGAGGTTGAAGACGATGGCGTAGGCGAGCGCCCACGGGGCGTCGTCGACGTTGGCCAGCGACACGCCGAGCGGCCCCTCGCCCAGGGTGAGCGCGACCATCACCAGCACGGTGGCGAGGATGGCATCCACGGACTTCTGGCCCTCTGGGCTCCAGTAGACGTCGTCGAGGTGCAGCCAGAGCGCGAACTCGTCGAGCACGAGGGCCGCGCCGATGCCGAACACCGCGGCAAGCATCTGCAGCCACGGACTCCTGAAGTCGAAGGCAAACGAGAGGATTCCCGCGGCGAGCATGAACAGCAGCCCCCACACCTGGTGGTGGATGTGCACGCCGCCGATCTCGATGTCCTTGATGACCTTGCCCTTGGCGTCGTCATCCTCGGTGGGAGGCGCCTCGCCGTTGGCGGCTGCTTCCTCGGCGGCTACGCGCTCGGCGCGGATGCGCCGGGTGATGATGCGCGTGATCGCGAACGTGGCGATGAAGGCCACGAGCATGCACAGCACGGCGAAGCGCTGTGGCGTGAATGCGAAGTCGACGAAGAAATCCACGTCATCGCCGCCGGTGACGTCGCGGCAGGCGCGCTGGAGCGGCGCCTGCTACTCGGCGTCTTCCATCGAGTCGGGGTCGGCGAGGCCGTTGAGCGCCGCGCCTTCGTCGTCGTCCTCGCCGTCCGACAGCTCGCCGGCGGCGATCTGCGACAGCGCGCGGATGATGGTGACGCACAGGGCGTCCGACACCGCCACCTGCACCGACGAGCCGTCGGCGTCCTGCAGCTGCACGGTCCAGTGCGGCACGATGCCGACCTCGTCGTTCATGTGCGGGGGCGTGACGGCGGCGCCCACGAGGCTCTCGATGTTCACGCCGAAGAGCATGGCGGCGGGCATGACCGTCTCCTCGGGCTCCCAGGCCTGGGCCTCGGGCGGCATGTCGCCGCGCATGGGCTCGGCCTGGGTGAAGGCCCCCATGAGGTTCTCGGCGTCCTGCTGGCTCACGAAGGCGCTGGCCTGCACCGACGGACCGCCGAGGAACACGATGATGGCCGACGGGATCTGGTCGGGGGAGGGACCCTCTTCGCCCTCCGGTACCTCGATCTGCACGTCGACCGGGGCGGCCTGGAACGCGGTGGCCTGGAAGGCGATGGTGTGGCGCACGTGGGGATACCTCTCGTCGATGTATGGGGTCGCCGTTGTGTAGCGTCGCGGGCGATGCCCGAGGGTCGCATTGTCTCACGCACGGACGCACCGGTGGCGATCCCGCTCGCCTCGCGGGTCTCCCCCGACGCCGTGCTGGCCGCGGTGCTGCACCTCGACTCCCCCGCGCTGGTGCGTCACCTGGGTCGCACGATCGTGGCCGCGTGCCCCGACGAGGTGGCCACGGGGGCGTCGGTGTGGGACGCCCTGAGGCGTCCCCCGGTCGCGCCGCCGGTGGCCGCAGACCCCATGGCGGGCGGCTGGATCGGCCTCCTTGCCGACCGCCTGGCGGGCACCGTGGAGCTGCTGCCGGGATCACCGCCCGACGACGCCGGGCCGCCCGCGGGGGCGATCGCCCGCTACCCCGCGGTGATCGTGGTGGATGACGACGGCAACGCCTGCCTGGTGGCCGAGCGCCCCGGGCCCGAGGCCGATGCCCTGCTCGAGGCCGTGAACGCCCGGGCGGGGGCGCTGCCACGCGTGCCGCCGCCGGGCAGCGACGTGCGCTCGTCGCTTCCGGGCGCCATGTACGAGGCGGCGGTCGATCACGCCCGCGAGCTCATCCGCGCCGGCGACGTGTACCAGGTGAACGTCGTGCAGCGGCTGGACGCCGAGTGGACATCCAGCCCCGCGGCGCTTGCGCGCGCGCTCTGGGCGGCGGCCGGCCCGGCGCCGCACCGCGCCTACATCGACATGCCCGAGGGCACGGTCATCTCGGCGTCGCCCGAGCGCATGGTGGCCAGCGACGGGGCGACCGCCTGGAGCGAGCCCATCAAGGGCACCGCCGCGCCCGGCGACTTCCTGGCGCTCACCACCAGCACCAAGGACCGCGCCGAGCACGTGATGATCGTCGACCTCGTGCGCAACGACCTGGGCCGCATCGCCGAGCCGGGCGGGGTGTCGGTGCCCGACCTCATGGGACCGCTCGTCACCGCCTACGCCGACCACATGGTGAGCCGGGTGAGCGCGCGGCTTCGCCCCGACGTCGGTCCGGCGGACGTGCTGCGCGCGGTGTTCCCCGCGGGGTCGGTCACGGGCGCGCCCAAGGTGCGCGCCCTCGAGGTGATCCGCGAGATCGAGCCCGTGGGCCGTGGGCCGGCCTTCGGCAGCGTGGTGGCCGTGGGCACCGACGGATCGCTCGACGCCTCGGTGACCATCCGCACCGCGTGGGTGCCGCG